>NZ_JBWJVM010000009.1:0-206550 GCF_056428985.1 Streptomyces sp. CA189
GGGGCCGGCCACCCGGCTGCGAACAGCTCAAGCCCGGCGGGCCCGCCACCGCGTGCCGGCCAGGACCCCCGCGATGAGCAGCAGGCCCGTGCCGGCGCCGGCCAGGCCCGCGCGGAGCCCCTCGGGGACGTACGAGCACTGCACCCGGTCGGCGCCGCCGGATCCCAGGGGGACGCCGATCAGGCCCTGGTACGAGACCGGGGCGCGGGACGGTCCTCCGTCGACCGAGCAGCTCCAGCCGGGGGACGCCGTGGTGGCGAGCACCGCCGTACCGGTCGAGCCCTTGGGCAGCCGGGCCTCGACGCCGTGTCCGCCGGCCGTGACCTCGGTGGCCCCGCCCGCCTTCAGCCCGGCCACGGCCGCGTCGAAGGCGGCCTGGTCCAGGCAGCCGAGCGCGTCGGGCGGCAGGACCTGGCCGTCCTGCGGGGTGCGCACGGAGAAGGTGAAGCGGCCGTCGGCCGGCACCGTGCCCAGTTCCCTGACCGGGGCGCTGACCACGGGCGGCCTGCCGACGAAGCTCTCGAGCCGGCCGGTGCCCTCGGCCCGGGCGGTCGCGAACAGGTCGGGCGCGTGGAGGAAGGCCCGGGCCCCCGGGGCGCACCGCCCCGTGAACACGGTCCAGCTCTCCGGGCCCTCGCCCTCGGTCCTGGTCAGGGCGAAGCCCCGACCGGCCGCCGGCGCGGGTGCGGCCGGGCCGCCGGCGTGGGCGAGGGCGGGCACGGTGTAGATCCTGGCGCCGAGGGCGGCCTGGCGCCGGGCCCAGACGGAGCCCTCGGGAGCCCCGTAGGCCTGGTCGCCACCCGGTGCGCGGAGGGTGACCAGGGGCGGGGCGGGCAGCGTGCGGACGGTGACGCCGTCCTCGCCGACCCGTTCGAGGACGGTGCCGATGCCGAGCAGGGCCCGCAGCACCGGGTCGCCCACGGGCCACAGGTGGCGGCCGCCCATGGCCTGGCCGAGGCCGAGGCCGCGCAGTCCGCGCGCGGTCTCCACGCTCACGTAGCTGCTGTAGTAGGCGCCGCCCTGGCCGCCGACCAGCATCGCGTCGTTGTTGGTGACGAAGAGGCCGGACCCGGCGTCGGCGCGGGTGGCGGGCCAGTTCTTGTGCGCGTCCAGGGCCTGGTGCGCGCTCTTGCCGAGCTCGGTCATGGTCTGGGCGCGTGCGGGGCCGCGCCGGAGGGGGTCGTTGGCGACGGAGTTGCCGTAGACGGAGTGCATGGTGCCGGCGAAGACCGAGACGGCCAGCAGCAGCATGACGCCGATGCGGGCGGGGCGGCGCAGCCCACGCGCGTAGAACAGCAGCAGGGCGATGGTGACGGCGCCGCCGGTCAGGACGCCGGTGAGGGCGTGCCCGTTGACCGGCGGGAGGTCGTGGGTGGCCGCGACGAGCAGGGCCAGCAGGCCGGCGCCGCCGAGCAGGGCCCGGGGCCGGGGCATGTGGGCCAGGCAGATCCAGGCGGCCATCGCCAGCATGCCGCTGAGCACGAAGGACTCGCGGAAGGGGGCGCCGTGCGGGAGGGCCCCGCCCTGCCAGAGCTTGGCGGTGGGGGTGAGGACGAAGGAGACGCCGGTCAGCAGCATGAGCGAGAACCAGGCGAGGCGTTCGCGGACGCGGACCTTCGACTGGAAGGGCAGGGTCAGCACGAGGAGGAGGACGAGCACTCCGGCGTAGACGTTCGGCGTGGCGACGCGGACGGGATGGGTGCCCGGTATGAGCATCGAGAGGAAGGCCAGCGCATCGATGTCCACGCTGACCACGTACAGCTCGGTGGGCTGGGCCCGGCGGTTGGCGAAGGCGCACACCAGGATGGCCGGAGCGGCGAGGAGCAGTCCGGCGCCGGTCATGGTGGCGGCCCGCCACAGCGCCCGGCCGCGGGTGCGCGAGTCGGTTTCGGCGAGCAGGAGCCGTAGGAGGAAGACGAGCGCGGTGGCCGTGGTGGCCATGGCGGCGGTGTAGAAGTTGGCGTACCAGCACACGGCGACGAAGAGGCTCCCGAGGACCCAGCGGCGGCCGGTCAGACACCAGTCGGCGGCTATCCCGAGCAGGGGTATCGCGACCAGGCCCCAGGTCCACATCGGGACGATGGTGCCCTCGGCGACTCCCCAGCCGCAGACGGCGTAGCCCACGGAGAGCAGGGCGCGCAGCCAGGGCGAGCCGGGTCGCAGGCGCCCGAGGTACACGGTCATCAGGGCGGCGGCGAGGCCCATGCTGCAGAGACTGACGAGGTAGACGGAGAGCTCTGCGTGCTGGCGCGGCAGGAGGCCGGCCAGCAGGGAGAACGGATTGCCGAGATAGGTGAAGAAGTCACCGAGGAATCCGACGCCGTAGCCGCTCTGCCAGTTGAAGAGCAGATCGCCCTCGGCCCGGCCGTGCAGGAGGTCCCAGAGGCGGGTGTGGAACGGAACGTATTGGTGGCGCAGGTCGTTCGTGGCGCGCGGGACGGACCCGAAAGGGTAAACGCCGCGCGCGGCGAGACCGGCGCTGTAAGCCGCCATGGATATGAGCGCGGCCGCGAGAGCGGAAAGGAATGCGATATTCCGCTTGACCCCGCCGACCTGGGACGCGACCTCTCTGCGACCTCCCGTGGAGAGCGGCTTTCCGGCAGGCGTGAGTGAAGTGGCGGTCATATGTGGCAAACCCTCGTGCGTGACTAATCGGCCACGGACAGGCCGCCGATTCCCGCACCCTATGTACACCGCCGAAGAATTTACGCACCCGACGCAACGAATATGATCGCAATCACGGGAAAATACGGTCCGAGCAGGATAGAAAATGGACAATCGGCTGGTTTCTGCTCGACCCGTCCTCGGGGAGCACCCGGCCCGAGTGCCGGAACCACCGGATCCCGTAGGCTCGACGGATGGCAAAGTACTTCGACGTACACCCCGATAACCCCCAGCCCCGCGCCATCGGCAGCATCGCCGACGGCATCCGCGCCGGAGGACTCGTCGCCTACCCGACGGACTCCTGCTACGCGCTGGGCGCCCAACTGGGCAACCGTGACGGTGTGGACCGGATCCGGTCCATCCGGCAACTCGACGACCGCCACCACTTCACCTTGGTGTGCGAGAACTTCGCGCAGCTCGGACAGTTCGTCATCATCGACAACGACGTCTTCCGCGCGATCAAGGCATCCACCCCCGGCAGCTACACCTTCATCCTCCCGGCGACGAAGGAAGTGCCGCGCCAGCTCCAGCACCCGAAGAAGAAGACGGTGGGCGTGCGCATCCCCGACCACGTCGTGGTCCAGGCCCTGCTGGCCGAACTCGGCGAGCCGCTGCTGTCGAGCACGCTGCTCCTGCCCGACGAGGAGGAGCCGATGACGCAGGGCTGGGAGATCAAGGACCGGCTCGACCACGTCGTGGACATGGTGGTCGACTCGGGCGACTGCGGAACGCTGCCGACGACGGTCATCGACTTCTCCAGCGGCGAGGCCGAGATCGTCCGGCGGGGCGCGGGCGACACCGCCCGCTTCGAGTAGCGGTTCGGCCGGCGTTCGGGCGGCGTTCGGGCGGCGTTCGGGCGGCGGGCAGGCCGGGCCTGCCCGCCGGGACGGCCTGTCAGGTGGGCGGGTACAGGACGGGCTTGAGGCCGTAGTCGAGCTCGGAGCCGTCCACGAGGAGTGCTTCGACCGTTCGGGTGCGCGGATCGATGTCGGCCACCATCCCGTCACCCGAGTAGCGGGGGTAGCCGGAGGCGCCGTTCTGGCCGGTCGGTGCGACGACGGCCGAGCGGACGGCGTCGTCGGGCGACCCCTCCACCACGTGCTCGGGCACCAACAGGATCTCGAAGGTCTGCGGTTCGGTACTCATCCCCCGACGCTAACCGGCTCCCGCCGATCATGCCGTCCGGCGCGGGCCGGGCGCAGCGGGTGCCGCCGCCCTACGCGCGCCGCGCGCCCTCCCCCGGCCCGGCCGTCTCCGCCCCGGCTGCCGAGGGGTGGCGCAGCAGACCGCGCGCCCACCGTTCGTTCAGGCCCGCGAGGAAGCCGACGGCTCCCCAGAAGAACCAGGTCGTGACCAGGGCCCCGTGCTCGGCGCCGGAGAGCGGGCCGGGCCCGCACAGTTCGGCCGGGGTGGCCGGCGGGGTGAGGACGGTGAGGATCCCGCCGGCGACGAGCAGGTAGAGCGCGGTGGCCAGGAACCACCCCACCACCACCCGGTACCAGCCCTCTTGGCGCAGCGCCCGGCACAGCTGGACCGGATCCGCGTCCGGGCCGGCCCCGCCCGGACTGTCGCGGATGAGCTGCCGGGGATCGCGCAGCCGGACGATCACGCTGAAGACCGCGCCCATCGCGCCGCCCGCGAAGCACACCAGGGCCCCCGCCAGGGCCAGTCGCGGCGCGCAGCCGAGCTCCACTCTGAAGATCCGGGGCACCCACGCGCCCACCGCGAAGACCACGACCAGGATCACCGGGCTGACCACGATCCCGCACGTCAGGCCGGTGTTCAGGCCCCGCGCCGCCGCGGTGGCCGTATCGGCTTCGAGCCGTGCTCCGGCCTGCGCGACCGCCGTCTCCAGGCGGGCCACGTCCGCTCCCTGGGCCACGGCGCGCAGGGCGCGGAGCAGTTCCCCGGTGACCGCCGCCCTCGTACGCCGTTCGAAGGCCCGCTGCGCGGCCGTGTGCAGGTGGTCGAGGCGGAGCATGAGCTCCGGTTCGGCACACCACAGTTCCCGCAGCCGCTCCGGATCGATGTCGGGCACCTCTTCCAGTGCCCGTATCTCCCCGTCGGCCGCGCCGTCGAACCACTCGCGCACATCGCGCAGCATCGGCTCCCCCTCTTCGCACAGCAGTTGTACCCGCCTTCGACGCGCGAGGATAGCCACCGGCCCGGCGGACCGCCGCCGTCAGTCCTCGGGGCCGGCCTTCCGCGGGGCCGTCCCGCCCGGCGGCTCGGCGCTCCCGAACGCGCGGAAGAGGGCGTGGAGGAGGACCGCGGCGAGCGTGCCCGCCACCACCCCGCTGCCGAGGACCGTCCGGGCCCAGGTGGGGAACCCCTGGTAGAGGTCGGGGGCCACCACCGGCAGCAGTCCGGCGGTGAGGGCCAGCGCGATCACGGTGGAACCCCCGCCGGCGCCGGGCGCCGTCCGCCCGAGCATGTCGACGCCCATCACCGCGATGATCCCGTAGATCACCAGGGCGGATCCGCCCACGACGGGCGCGGGGATCGCGGCGAGCAGCCGGGAGACGGGGGCCAGCAGGCCGACGGCGACGAGCAGCACTCCCGCCCCGGCGGTCACGAAGCGGCTGCGGACCCCGGTGAGCCGTCCGATGCCGATGTTCTCGGCGCTCGTGACCATCAGCGAGGTGCCGAACAGCCCGCCGAACACCGAGACCAGCGCGTCGGCCCTGGCCACCCGGGGGACATCGCGTCCGGGGTCGCTCTCGCGTCCCACCGTCTCGCTGTTCAGCACGGTCTGCCCGGTGATCTCGGCGAGGGTGGTGAGGCTGAAGACGAGGAGGGGCAGCGCGGCGAGCACGTCGAAGTGCGGTGCGCCGTACGGGAGGAGGTGCGGGAGGGTCAGACCCCCGTCGGCTCCGTGCACGGGCGCGAGGTGGCCGAGGCCGGTCGTGAGGGCGATGAGGGTGCCCGCGCCCATGCCGAGGAGCACGGCGGTCTGCCGCCAGATCCCGCGCAGCACCATGAGGAAGAGCACGGTGGCGGCGATGGTCGCGCCGGCCAGCACCACGGCCGACGGCGCGGCGTACCCGGGGCTGCCGGGGCGGCCGGTGACCAGCTGGGCGGCGACCCGGATCATGGCGATCCCGATGAGCAGCACGGTGATGCCCATGACCACGGGCGGGAAGAGCCGTACGACCTTGGCGTAGAAGGGCAGGACCGCGAAGAGCAGCGCCGCGGCGAGGAGCACCGAGCCGGTCGCGGTCGCGGGGCCGTGGTCCTTGGCTATCTGCAGGAAGAGCGCGGTGGCCGCCCCGCCGGGGAGCATGACGAACGGCAGCCGGGCCCCGAACCGCCACAGGCCGAGGGACTGGAGCAGGGTGCCCGCACCGCAGAGGACGAGGGTGGCGCTGAGCAGGGAGGCGGTGCCGGCCGAGGTGAGGCCGAGGGCCTGGCCGGTCAGGAACGTGGTGGAGACGGGCGCGGCCACTATGGCCAGTACGTGCTGTGCGGACAGCGGTGCCAGCCGGCGCAGCGGCAGCCGCTCGTCCACCGCACTGACCGGGCTCACCGGACCCGCCGCCGCGCGCTTCGTGGAGGCGGCGCTCACCGGGCGGCCTCTCTGTCGAGCCAGGGCAGCTCTTCGGCGGTGTAGCGGTAGGCGCGGAAGACGGCGTTGGGTTCGGACGGGAACAGGCCGCGGACCTCGGACTCCTGGTAGGCGCCGAAGTGGGGGACGACGTACTCCCAGCAGAGGTAGCCCTCCGGGGTCACCTCGAAGAGGCGGCCCGACGGGGAGTCGGTGACGAGGGTGTTGCCGCCGGCGAGGCGCTGGGCGCTGCCCATGAACGGGGCGAAGAAGGCCTCGCGGGCCGGGTCGTGGTACTCCCAGACGACCTTGCCCGAGGAGCGCTCGATCTCGATGACACGGGAGTAGGGGACGTCCGATCCGGGCCGGAAGACGCCGTTGTCGAACACCAGCACCCTGCCGTCGGCGAGTTCGGTGGGGGCGTGCTGCTGTGAGACGACTCCGGGTTCGGTGCGCCAGAGGATCTCGCCGGTCCCCCGGCTGATGACGACCACGGCGGAGACGCTGCGCAGGCTGGCGAGGACGTTCCCGTCGGCGAGCGGTACGACGCTGTTGATCAGCGGCCAGTGTTCGCGCGCGTAGTCCGGGTGCAGGGCGTATTCGGCCCGGTCGAGGTGTTCGGCCGCGCTCCAGGACCAGCGTACGGAGCCGTCGGCGTCGACCTCGGTGATGGTGTCGGCCCACACCGTGCCGTCGGCCGCCTCCGAGCCGGGCACCCCGCCGAGCACGCCCGCCGCGTCCGCGCCCCGCAGCGGTTCGAGCGCGGTGTAGAGCACGCGGCCGCCGCCGAGGTGGTGGGCGTCGTGGTGCTGGAGCGGATCGCGGTGTTCGCGCAGGACGGTGCCGTCCGGGGCGGCTTCGAGCATCACGCCGCCGCGGTACTTGTGCCACATCGGGAAGAGGGCCTCCTGGCCTGGGAGCACCCCGCTGTAGGCCAGGTTCCCGTCGTCGAGGATCCGGGCGTGCCGGCCGGGGCGGTAGGGCAGCCGCCACTCGTGGACCACCTCGCCGTGGATGTCGATCAGGTACACCTCGCCGGTGCCGGTGAGCGGGGCGTAGAGGGTGTACCCGCCTTCCGAGGCGGCGGGGTCGAGGGCGATGAGACCGGTGCCGCGGCGCCGGCGGAAGTTCTGGTCGACCGGGGGCATGCTGTCCTCCTGCGGAGCGTGAAACTTTCTTTGATGCAAGCAATCTCCTTTGAAGTTAGCGGCGCATTGTTGCGGCACTGTGAAGGGAGTGCGAAGCCCGCGGCGAGGTGCGGGAAGATGATCGTCAGAGGCGGAGAACGACGAGCGGGGTGCGGGGTGGGCGGCCAGGTGGAAGACGAGACGTCCGAGCGGAGGATCGGCGCGGGCATCCGCAGACGGCGCAGGGCTCTGGACCTCACCCTCGCCGAGGTGGCCGCGCGCAGCGGGCTGTCCTCGCCCTTCCTCAGCCAGATCGAGAACGACCGGGCCCGCCCCAGCATGCGTTCGCTCCAGCGGGTGGCTGACGCCCTGGACACCACGGCCGTGCAGCTGCTGGCCGCCGGGGAGACCCCGCGCCGGGTGGACATCGTGCGGGCCGACGCCGATCCCGGGCTGGATCCCGGGCTGGATCCGACCGCCCGGGTCCGTCCTCTCGTACGCGGCCAGCACCAGATGCACGCGCTGGAGTTCAGCGGGGACCACGGCGCCGACCGTGCGTTCCGGCACCGCAACGACGAGTTGATGTACGTCGCCGACGGCTCCGCCGAGGTCGAGGCCGACGGGCGGACCCACCGCCTGGGCCGCGGCGACACGCTGTACCTCACCGGCGGGGTGGAACACCGCTGGCGGGCGCTGGAGGCGGGCACGCGCGTGCTGCTCGTCGCCGTCGCCGACCACGTCGAGGCCGTCGTGGACCCCCGCGGCTGAGGCGGGACCCGCGGGGGCCTCCCCGCCGGGGCGGCTCCGGGTCGGCTCCGGGTCAGAACCGCGTCGGCTCCGCGTCAGCCGTACGGGCCTTGCGCAGGGACTGGTGGACGGACCAGGCCACCGAGACCAGGGGTACCGCCACCACGGCCCCCACGATCCCGGCGGCGATGGCTCCCGCGACCACCGACAGGGCCACCACCATCGGGTGCAGGCGCACCGCCCAGCTCATCACCAGGGGATGCAGCAGGTGCCCTTCGATCTGGCCGATGACCACGATGAGCGCGGCCACCAGGGCCGCCACGAGCGGTCCCTTGGTGGCGAGGGCGACGACGGCGGCGACGCCGAGGGCCACCGGGGAGCCGATGAGCGGGACGAACGCGGCGACGAACTCCAGCAGGGCGAGCGGGACGGCCAGCGGGACGCCGAGGAGGTAGAGCGCGATGCCCACCAGGACGGCGTTGGTCGCGGCCACGAGCACGATGCCGTGGGTGTAGCCCGTGAAGGTCCGCCACGCGGCGCGGCCCGCCCCGGCCACCCGTTCCCGTACGCCTTCGGGCAGTTGTCCGCAGAACCAGTTCCACTGCCGGTCCCCCGAGTGGATGAAGAAGACCGAGCAGAACAACGCCAGGGCCACCACGGTGAGCACCGCCACGACCTGTCCCGCCCCGCTCAGCGCCGTGCTCAGCAGGGTGGAGCGGTGGCTGGAGAGGTAGCTGCCGATCTTCGACTGGACATCGCTCAGGGCGTGCGAGTCGAGCCGGAAGGGCGGACCCTGGAGCCAGCTCTGGATCCGGCCCAGCCCGTCCCGGAACTCGCGCACCAGCGCGGGCCATTCTCCCGCGACGGCCTCGCCGACCAGGGCGAGGGCTCCGAGCACCAGGATCAGGCTGCCGATCAGCGCGCAGGCCACGGCGAGCCCGCGGGGCATCACCCGGGCCAGCAGCGCGGCCGGCGGGCGCAGCATGGCCGCCGCGACCAGGCCGAGGAAGAGGGCCAGGGCGATCTCGTGGAACCGTCCCAGGACGGCGAAGACCGCGTACGCCGCCGCGCCGACGACCAGCAGCCGCCAGGCGTACCCGGCGGCCGTCCGCAGGGCCGGAGCCACCGGCGCCGCGGCGGCGGCCGCCCGTGCGGCCGGGGACACCGCCCGCACAGGGGTGCGGTCCCGGCCGGTCCGGGCTTCGGCGCGGGGGCGGCCGCCGGGCGGGAGCCGCCGGGCGGACCGCGTCACGAGTCGCCTGGTCATGTGCGGCCGCACCTCCGGGGTGTGTTGGTCCCCTCGGGCTATCACCCCGGCGGCGGCCGCCCCGTGCGCCGCGCAGCGCGTTCGCCCGAAGGCCTCATCCGCGCTGGGCCGAAGGAGCAGGCACGGGCGTTGCCCCTGCGTCGACGAGTTCGCTGGTCACGGGGGGTTTCCCGGGCCGGGCGGCCGACGGGCGACGGGAAACCCGTCGACCCCGGTGCCCGCCGGGGACAGGCTCTAGGTGTCAGCACGGAGCAAGACCCGAGGGGACACCATGCGCAAGATGATCCGCGGCGCCGCCGCGTTCGCCACCGCCGCGGCCGCCGTCGTCGCACTGAGCGGAGCCGCCGGAGCGTCCGGCGCGCAGCCGGCCGACACCTGGGCCGGCTGCCCGGACGGGGCGGTCTGCATCTACCCGCAGAACCAGAACCCGGCCGTCAGCCCGAGCCACGTCTTCTACAGCTACGGGGCCCACAACCTGACCAACCAGTTCGGCAACCACTGGGTCCTCAACAACCAGTACGGCGGCGCCACCGCACGCCTGTGCACCGGCTCCAATGGAGCCGGCTGCGGCAACCACATCGCCCAGGGCACCGGGGTCTACGCCGACCTCGGGCCGATCAACTCGATCACCCTCAACCGCTAGCGGCCACGGGCCGGTACGCCCGTTCGCCACCCGCAAGGACGTTCCGGAATCCGGCCCGCGGCCGGGCTCCGGAACGTCTCCGTTTCACGCCACACCGCACGAATGGCCGGTCGGGCCTCCGACCCCCGCGCTAGCCTGGGCACCTGCCTCTCACAGCCTGGGCGCACATTGCCATGGGGGACGTCTTGGGGGATCCGGACCGCGCGAGCGGGACCGCGGCGGCCTTTCCCGCCCAGTTGCGAAGGCTGCGCGTGGAGCGCGGCCTCTCGCTCAACGACCTGGCCCGCCGTACGCACTACAGCAAGGGCTACCTCAGCAAGATCGAGACCGGTGCGAAGCCGGTCACCCTCGATGTCGCCCGCAGCTGCGACCGGGTCCTCGGGGCCGAGGGCGAACTCCTGCGGCTGGTACCGGAGAGCGAGGAATCCGGCCCCCCGGCCGGATCCCGCGCCGAGCCCGCCGGCCCTCTCGGTACCCCCGGCCCGCCCGGCCCGCCCCACCAGCGCGGTCCGCAGTCGGACGGCGCCTGCCCCTACCGCGGCCTCTCCGCGTTCACCCCGCAGGACGCGCAGTGGTTCTTCGGCCGGGAGCGTGCCACGGCCGCCCTCGTCGGGCGGGTCCACGACCGGCTCGGGCACGGCCCGTTGCTCCTCGTCGCCCGGTCGGGCGCGGGCAAGTCCTCCCTGCTCAGCGCGGGTCTGGTACCGGCCCTGCGGCGCGGCGGATTCCCGGTGGCGGGTGCCGACGGCTGGCCGGTCGTCAGGTTCACCCCCACCGCGCACCCCCTGCGGGAACTGCTCGAAGCCACCGTCAAGGCGGTCGGGGGAGATCTCGGCGTCACCCCGGGGCAGTTGGGCGCACACCCGGAACTGCTGCTCGAATCCGTCCACCGGCTGACGTACGGCGCCGGCCCCGGCCCCCTGCCCCTGGCCCCGCCCCCGCCCCTGGCCGACGGACGGCAGCTCCCGACCGTGCGGCCGGTGCTGCTGGTCGACCAGTTCGAGGAGCTGTTCACCCTCTGCTCCGACGAGGAGGAGCGCCGCGCCTTCGTCCGGGTGCTCCTCGCCCTGGCCGCCTCCCCCGCCGGGCCGGCCGGTGCCGGATACGAACCCGCCGTCGTCGTGCTCGGCGTGCGGGCCGACTTCTCCGGCGAGTGCCTGGACCTGCCGGAGCTGGCCGCCGTGTTCAGCGACGGGCTGTTCGTCCTGCCGCCGATGTCCGTGGCGGAGCTGCGGGAATCGATCACGCGCCCGGCGGAGCTCGCCGGGCTCGTACTCGAGCCGGGACTGGTCCCGCTGCTGCTGCGCGACGCCGGTGTACGGGACCCCGTGGCACGCACCGGCGCCGGTCCGGACGCCTGGCCGGGGGAGGCTCCCTCCAGCGCCCTGCCCCTGATGTCCCACGCCCTGATGGCCACCTGGCAGCGGCGCGAGGGGTCCACGCTCACCGTCGCGGGATACGAGTACGCCGGCGGCATCCAGGGCGCCGTCGCGCGCAGCGCCGAGCAGGTGTTCGCCCGCCTCTACCCGGCGGAGCAGCGGATGGTCCGGCGGCTCCTCGTCCGGCTGGTGCACATCGCCGACGGCACGGGGCCGACCCGGCGCCGGATGAGCCGGACCGCCCTGCTGGAGGGACAGGCCGACACCGCGCGGGCCGCGGCCGCCCTGGACGCCTTCGTCCGGGCCCGGCTGATCAGCGCGGACAGCGAGACCGTCGAGATCACCCACGAGGCCCTGCTGCACGCCTGGCCCCGGCTGCGCGGCTGGATCCACGCCGACCGGGCCGGGCTGCTCGTCCACCAACAACTGGCCCAGGCCGCCGACGAATGGGTGCGCGAGGCCCGCGACCCGTCCGTGCTCTACCGCGGGAGCCGGCTCGCCACCGCCCGCGCCTGGGCCGACGAGCTGGACGGCCGCAGCCGGCTGGGCCCCCGGGAGGCGGCCTTCCTCGACGCGAGCCGGGCCGCGGAGGAGGCGCGCCGCCGACAGGACCGGCTCCGGGTCCGGCTGCACCAGCGGATGCTGGCCACGCTCGTCGTCCTGCTCCTGCTGGCCCTGACCGCCGGCGGGGTGGCGTACCAGCAGCGCGCGGGGGCGCTGGGCCAGGAGCGGACCGCCCGTTCCCAGGCACTGGCAGCCCGGTCGCTGTCCCTGTCCGCCGGACAGCCCGAGGCCTCCATGCTGCTCGCCGAGGAGGCCTACCGGGCCAAGGCGACGCCCGAGGCGCGCGGCGCCCTGCTCAGCACCCAGTCGCAGCCCTTCCTGGCGCGGCTCGGCGGGCACGGCGGGCCGGTCAACGCCGTGGCCTTCGCCCCGGGCGGCCGGCTGCTGGCGACCGCCGGCTCCGACGGGCGGGTGCTGGTGCGGCGGGTGGCCGACCGGAGCACGCTCGCCGCCTTCACCGCGCCCGGCCGGGTGCGTACGGTCGCCTTCAGCCCCGACGGGCGGACCCTGGCGGCCGGTTCCACCGACGGCCCGGTCCGGCTCTGGTCCGTCGGCACAGGAGGATCCGGCGGCGGCCCCGTGTCGGTGCTGCCCCCGAGCACGGCGGGCGCCCGGGCGGTGGCCTTCGCCCCCGACGGCGGCACCCTCGCCATCGCCTCCGCCGACGGGACCATCCAGTTGCGGGACCCGGCCGGGGA
This sequence comes from Streptomyces sp. CA189, assembly GCF_056428985.1. NCBI lineage: Bacteria > Bacillati > Actinomycetota > Actinomycetes > Kitasatosporales > Streptomycetaceae > Streptomyces > Streptomyces sp. CA189. Next base: position 12,634 of record NZ_JBWJVM010000009.1, read on the forward strand.
TCACCGCGAGCGCGCCGTCCTGACCGGGCACACCGCACGGGTCAACACCCTGGCGTACGCCCCGGACGGCCGGAGCCTCGTATCGGCCGGGGCCGACGGGACCGTACGGCTGTGGGACACGCGGCGGGCGGAGTCGGCCGCCGTTCTGGACGGGCACACCGGCGAGGTGCTGGGCGCCGCCTTCGCCCCGGACGGCCGTACGGTCGCCACCGGCGGTGTCGACCGTACGGTGCGGCTGTGGGACGTCGGCGGGCGGCGCGCGGCCGCGACGCTGGCCGGGCACAGCGACGACGTCAACTCCGTGGCGTACACGCCGGACGGCACGACCGTCATCAGCGGGGGCGGCGACGGCACCACCCGGCTGTGGGACGTCCGGGGCGGCCGGCTCACGGCCACCCTCGCCGGGCACACCGACTACGTGCTCGCCGTCTCCGTCGATCCGGCGGGATCGGTGCTCGCCACCGCCGCGTTCGACCAGTCCGTCGTGCTCTGGGACCTGCGCGGGCCGGTGCTGACGGCGCGCCCGTTCACCGAGGTGTGGCACGCCGCGTACAGCCCCGACGGGAAACTGCTGGCGACGGCCGACACGGACCACACCGTGCTGGTGTGGGACGTCGCCCGACGGCGGGTTCTGGCCACTTTCGCGGGGCACGCCGAGACGGTGTTCTCGGTGGCCTTCGCCCCCGACGGCCGCACCCTCGCCTCGGCCGGAGCCGACGGCACCGTACGCCTTTGGGACACCGGCACGCGCAGTCTGCTCGCCACCCTCACCGGGCACACCGGGACCGTGTTCTCGGTGGCCTTCGCCCCCGACGGCCGCACCCTCGCCTCGGCCGGAGCCGACGGCACCGTACGCCTCTGGGACACCGGCACGCGCGGTCCGCTCGCCACCCTCACCGGGCACACCGACTTCGCCAACGACGTGGTCTTCAGCCCCGACGGGCGGACCCTGGCCAGTGCCGGGGACGATCTGACCGTCCGGCTGTGGGACGTGGCCGGGCGTCGCCCGCTCGCCGCGCTGAGCGGGCACGCGGGGGCGGTACGGGCCGTCGCGTTCGGCCCGGACGGGCGGACCCTGGCGAGCAGCGGCAACGACGGCACCGTACGGCTGTGGGACGCGGAGCAGCGGCGCGTCACCGCGGTGCTGACCGGGCACACCGGCTCGGCGCGGGGCATCGCCTTCTCCCCCGACGGGCGGACCCTCGCGAGCAGCGGCAACGACCGTACGGTGCGGCTGTGGGACGTGCCCGGACACCGGCTCCGGGCGGCGCTGTGGGGCCACACCAACGCCGTGTGGGGGGTCGTCTTCTCCCCCGACGGGCGGACCCTGGCGAGCAGCAGCAACGACGGCACCGTACGGCTGTGGAACCCGGATCCCGGAGCCCGGCTGGCGCACATCTGCCGGACGGTGGGCCGCCTCGGACCGCGCGAGCGGCAGGCACTCGTGCCCGGCCTGCCCGTGCGGGCTCCGCGCGGCTGCTAGGCCGCCTCCTTCGGTCTAAGCCGTACGGGGTTTCCCAAGGGGTTTCCCGTTGCCCGTTCGGGTGGTGCCGCGTCCGGGTCTCGACGGGGCGCGGAGGCGGCCGACAGGCTGGTCCACGGATCCGGCGCCGACGGCCAAGTGCCTTTCGGACGGCCGCGCTTCTCCCCCTACCGTGCCGCGTGAAACGAGGTCTCCCACCGTGCTGCGCCGAACAGGTCTCATCGGAACGCTCCTCGCGCTCCTGGCCGTACTCCTCTGCACCCCCGCCGCCCCGGCGGCCGCCGACAGCGGTTGCCGGGTCCTGGCCGCCGGTGCCTCGGCGGCGGCCGAGCGCGCCGTCGCCGCCGCCTGCGAGCAGGTGGGAAAGGGGGTCTGGTACAGCTGGGGCGGTGGCCACGGCCCGGCGCCCGGTGCCACGTACGGGCAGGTGGACCCCACCGATCCGGCGAGCGAACACGATCCCGAACGGCTCGGCTTCGACTGTTCGGGGTTCGTCCGCTATGCCTACGCGCAGGCCACCGGCTCGGACCCGCTCGACGGGGTGGCCAGTGCGCAGTACTACACGCACCGCGCGGCCGCCCGCTTCACGGCCGCCCAGGGGCTCGCTCCCCTGTTCCCGGGCGACTTGCTGGTGTGGGGGACCTCCCGGGACCTGCACCACATCGCCCTCTACCTCGGCGCGGGCAAGATGGCGGAGGCCCGGCAGTCGGGAACCAAGCTGATGGTCAGCGAGGTCACCGACGCGCGGCTGTCGAACGGCTATTACGGGGCGGTCCGCGTGGACACCGGCCCGGTCACCGGAAACGTGTTCCAGACCTGGGGCGCCGGCGTCTGGACCAAGGAGCGGCCGGCCACGGCGGCCGCGCGCGTCTACGCCTTCCCCGGCCCGACGACGATCCGCGTCGAATGCCAGAAGCACGCGGAGTCGGTGACCTCGGACGGCTACACCAATGACGTCTGGTCGTATCTTCCGGACTATCGGGCATGGATGACGAACATTTACGTCCGCGGGTCGGCTTGGCTGGAAAACGTGCCTACCTGTCGTTGATCATCCGTAAGGTCGGAAACGACCAGCAAACCCCCCACGCCGGCCCAGCCGGCCCATTCGAGGAGCAACGTGCGCCTGTCCGCGTCCCCGTCGTCCCCGTCGACCTCGTCGACCTCGTCGCCGCTCTCCCGCTCACGGCGCCTGGCCGTCGGCGCAGCGCTGCTCGCCGTCGTGGCCGGCGGTACGCTGCCCGCCACCGCCGCCCACGCGGCGCCCGCGCCGGGCTCCGCCTTCGGGGCCACCGCCCAGTCGGCCGTAGTGCCCGATCTGGACGCGCTGACACAGGCCTTGCGCAATACGACGGCAGCCGGGGCCCCCGGGGCGATGGCCCGCTTCACCGGTCCGGACGGGGTACGGACCCGGGTGGAGGGCGTACGGGACCGGAGCACGGGCGCGGCGATGGACACGCGGGCCCGCTTCCGCATCGGCAGCGTCACCAAGACGTTCTCCTCGGTCGTCCTCCTCCAACTGGTCGACGAGGGGCGGATCGAGCTGGACCGGTCGGTCAACGCCTACCTTCCGGGCCTGCTGCCCGACGACCGGATCACGGTGCGCCACCTGCTCACCCACCGGAGCGGCCTGGCGGACTACACGAACGCGATGTTCGAGCACACCGTGCCCGGCTTCGAGGCCGTCCGGAACAAGGTGTTCACCTACAAGGAACTCGTCGGCCTCTCGCTCGCCGAGCCGAGGACCACCGAGCCCGGGGTGGCGTACAAGTACTCCAACACCAACTTCGTCGTGGTGGGCATGCTGATCGAGAAGGCCACCGGGAAGCCGGTGGCCAAGGAGTACGAGCGGCGCATCATCAAGCCGCTCAAGCTGAAGAACACCTCCTACGTCCACCCCGGCACGGCCATCAAGGGTCTGCACGCCAACGGCTACCTGCACCCGGACGAGGCCGGCGCCCCGCTGGTCGACTCGACCGAACAGACCGTCTCCTGGGCACAGTCCGCGGGCGCGATGATCTCCAGCGCGGCCGACCTCAGCACCTTCATGTCCTCCCTGCTCGGCGGGAAGCTGCTGCGTCCGGGAACGCTGGACGCCATGCTCACCGTGACCCCGACCGACGCCACGAACACCCGGTTCTACGGGCTGGGCCTGCGCCGCTACGACCTCTCGTGCGGTGCGCAGGTCTACGGGCACACGGGCACGGTGCAGGGCTTCTACACCTACGCGTTCACCACCCGGGACGGCAAGCGCTCCCTCTCCGCCATGGCGAACACCTCCAACCGGGGCCAGGCCAACACCGCCCTCGGCGGCACGCTGGAGGCCGCCTTCTGCGGTAAGGCGCCTGCCCCCGCCGCGGCCGCCGGACCGGCCACCGCGCGCGGCTTCGCCTTCGCCCCGGCCGCGGCGGAGGCGGACCTCCCGGAGAACCGCTGACGGTGATTCCCGGACACCGGGAGGCTCCCGCCCCTTGGCCTGGGGGCGGGAGCCGGGAAAGCTGAACTCCGCATTCCCACACGGGCGTTGCCCGTGTGACCGATGAGGAGGACACGATGGCCGCTGCACCGCCCGTGAAGCTTTCCCGCAGGGGGCCGGGCCGGCGGGCCCGCAGGATGCTCGCCGTCACGGCGGGGGCCGCCGCACTGGTCCTCGCCGCCCCGGGCATCGCGTACGCGGCTCCGCCCCCGGCCCTGCCCGCCAACGCCGACGGGCTGGAGCAGACCTTCCAGCCGGCCTACGACTACGACCGCGACGGCTGCTACTCCAGCCCCGCCATCGGCCCGGACGGCACCATCAACGGGGGCCTGAAGATGGGCGGCGACGTCAACGGCCAGTGCCGCGACCTCTCCGACCTGAACAACACCAACGGCTACTCCCGCGCGAAGTGCAACAACGGCTGGTGCGCCGTCATGTACGCGCTCTACTTCGAGAAGGACCAGGTCTCGCTCGGCCCCGGCAGCGCCGGGCACCGGCACGACTGGGAGCACGTGGTGGTGTGGATCCAGAACAACCAGGTCGCCTACGTCTCCACTTCGGAGCACGGGAACTTCAAGGTGCACGCCGCCTCGCAGATCCGTTTCGACGGCACCCACCCGAAGATCGTCTATCACAAGGACGGCTGGAGCACGCATTGCTTCCGTGCCGCGAACTCCAACGACGAGCCGCCGGAGAACCACAAGGGGACCTGGCAGTACCCCACGCTGGTCGGCTGGAACGGCTACCCCGCCGGACTGCGCGACAAGCTGAGCCAGGCCGATTTCGGCAGCGCCCTGCTCGGGATCAAGGACGGCCAGTTCAACGGCCACCTGGCCAAGGCCAAACCGGCCGGGATCCCCTTCGACCCCTACGCGTGACGGCGGCCGGAGGTGGGCGCGCACCGCCGGGCGGGCCCGCGGGCGGGTGCCGGAAGGGCTCCGGATAGGGTCATGTCGGGAATGCGCCGCCCCCGCCACCCGGGCGAGGCGCGAGGTCGGTCGGCCGTCGATCACGGCATGCCCGCACCGCGCGGTCCAGCCGCGCGGGCATGCCGCGCACACCGCGCCACCGTGACGCGGCCTCGCCCGCCCCCGTACCGCCCCTGCCCGGCCGACGGCCGCCCTGCCCGGAAACCTGCCGCCATGAGTACCGCGCTCCACCCCGCTTCGCCCCCCGACGCCTCCGGCGCCCCCGGAGCCGAAGCCCCCGAGGCACCCCGCCGCCGGATGATCGGCGGCCGTGCCCCGGCCCGCCCCACGCCCGCCGCCGCGATCCACAGCATCAGCGCCGCCACGGCGGTCCTGCTGTGGCTCGTGGCGATCGGAGCCATGATCCACGAGCCGATCCTCATACCCCCGCTGGCCGCCAGCGCCGCCCTGGTGCACAGCGCGCCCGCGCTGCCCCTGGCGCAGCCGCGCGGGGTGGTCATCGGCCACATGGTGGGGGCCGCCGTCGGCTACGGCGTGCTGGCCGTGGCCGGAAGCAGCGCCTGGGGGGCCGCCTTGGCCGCCGGTGCCACGCTGGCGCTGGTCATGGCCGCGCGCACCCCGCATTCACCCGCCTGCGCCACCGCCGTGGTGGTCGTGCTCCAGACCCCGGTGGCGGCCCGGTTCGTCCCGTTGCTGTTCGGGTCGACCGTCCTGATCGTCCTGACCGGGTACGCGGCCTCCCGCGTGCGCCGCAAGGCGCCGAGGTATCCCGCGTACTGGTGGTGACCGTGCGTCACCGCGGGCGGCGGTTCGAGATGCGCTCCGGGTGTACTGCTGGTTCGCTGAAGTCCGCCCGGCGTCCCCCCACAGCGCCCAGGAGTGATCATGAGTGCAGGCGAATCCCACGGCCGGTCCCGGCAGCTGCGCGACAAGGCACAGGAACTCGACGAGGCCGCCACCCGCTCGACCGACCCCGACGAGAGCCGCCGGCTGCGGGACAAGGCGCGCCGCCTGCGCGAGCAGAGCGAGCAGGAGCGCGTCATCGACGACCCGGGGATGGACCTGCGGTAGACCCGGCCGGCCGCGTCCCGGCTACGGAGTTTCGGGACTGCTGACCTACAGACCTGCTGACCTACGGACCTACGGGGCCACGGCCGCCGCGGGGGCCTCGTCGAGCTCCCACGCGTGGCGCTTGAACTCGCGGACGAAGTCGGCGTGGTCCTCCCACTGGCGGGCGATGCCGCGCAGCACGTCCCAGTGGTGCTCCACCGCCTGGTCGATGACCCGGCGGACCGCCGGCTCGGCCGTCTCCCGCTGCTCGATGAGGCCCTTGGCCACCGAGGCCTCCAGCGCCGCGTTGCGCAGGGCGCGCAGGGCGCGGGAGGTGTCGTCCATCCCGAAGCCGTTCTCGCTGCCCGTCTCCTCGGCGAAGAGCGGGGTGAGCCGCGCCTCGATGAAGGCGGTGATCCGCTCGAAGTGGCGTACGTCCATCGGGGGCTCCATCTCGGGTCGCTGCGCTGTCCGGCGCGGACCGGGCCGCGCCGGCGATCATTATCCCGCAGCCGGGTGCCCGCTCCGCTCCGGGGGGCGCGGGCATTAATCTGACCCGTATGGACGAGCTGGACGGCGTGGAGGTCATCGCGTTCGCCGATGCCGGGGCCTTCGAGGACTGGCTGGCCGGGCACCACACCCGGCACGAGGGCGTGTGGGTCAAGCTGGCGAAGAAGGCGTCCGGGATCGCTTCGGTCTCCGCGAACGAGCTGGTCGACATCGGGCTGTGCTACGGGTGGATCTCCGGGCAGCGCCGGTCCCTGGACGAGCGGTACTACCTGCAGAAGTATGTGCCCCGCAGGCCCCGGAGCCTGTGGTCGCAGGTCAATGTCGACAAGGTGACCGAGCTGACGGCGCTGGGCCGCATGCGCGAACCGGGCCTCGCCGAGGTGCGCAAGGCGCAGGAGGACGGCCGCTGGGCGGGGGCCTACGCCTCCCAGCGGACGGCGGCGGTGCCGCCCGACGTCACGGCGGCCCTGGCGGAGAATCCGGCGGCCCGGGAGGCCTTCGAGGCCCTGGACCGGACCGGGCGCTACCTCGTCGTCCTGCCCCTCCTCCAGGCCCTCACCCCGGAGACCCGGCGGGCCCGTCTGGAGCAGGCCGTACGCCTCCTGGAGCGGGGCGCCGCCGGCTGACCAGGGCCGCCGGCCGGCCCGGGGCCGCCCGCACTACCAGCGGAGCGGGAGGCGGCTCACCCCGTGCATCAGGCTGCCCGGCAGCCAGGCCGGCGGGCCGGCCGCCGGGTCCTCGGCCAGGTCGGGGAAGCGTTCGAGCAGGGAGCGGATCGCGATGCGGCCCTCCATGCGTGCCAGCGGGGCGCCGATGCAGAAGTGGAGCCCGTGGCCGAAGGCCAGGTGGCCCTGCGGGGCGCGGCCGATGTCGAACGCCCCGGGGTCCGCGAAGCGGGCGGGGTCGCGGTCGGCGCCCGCCAGGGAGACGAGCACGGTGGCCCCGGCCGGGATGGTGGTGCCGCCCAGGTCCAGGGATTCGCGGGCGTAGCGGTACGTGGTGGGCTGCACGGGGCCGTCGTAGCGGAGCATCTCCTCGACCGCCCCGTCGAGCAGTCCGTCGAAGTCGCCGCGCAGCGCGGCCAGTTGTCCGGGGTGGGCGAGCAGGGCCCGTACGCCGTTGGAGATGAGGTTGACGGTGGTCTCGTGGCCCGCGACCAGCAGCAGGAAGGCCATCCCGACGACCTCGTCGGAGGACAGGGAGTCGCCGTCCTCGTCGCTGGTCCGGATCAGCGCGCTGAGCAGATCCTCGCCGGGCTCCTTGGCCTTGGTCTCGATGAGCTCCGCGAGGTAGCTCCCCAGCTCCCGGTGCGCGTCGCTGTTCGAGGCGCCCGAGGTGGGGGCGACGATCTCGTTGGACCAGTACCGGAACCGGGCCCGGTCCAGGTCGGGGACGCCGAGCAGCTCGCAGATCACGGTCATCGGGAGCGGGAACGCCAGCGTCTCGATCAGGTCGCCGCCGCGCTCCGGCCCGGCGGCCATCGCGTCGAGCAGCTCGTCGGTGATCTGCTGGACGCGCACCCGCATGCCCTCCATGCGGCGCGCGGTGAACTCCCGGGCGACCAGGCGCCGCAGCCGGGTGTGGTGCGGCGGATCGGATTCCAGCATGTTGGAGTTCACGGCGTTGGCCTGGGCGTCCGGGAACGTGCCCGAGGTGCGCCAGTCCTTGGACAGGGCCGGGTGGTTGAGCGCGCGGCGCGCCTCCTCGTGCCCGACGACCATCCAGCTCGGCTCGATCTCGTCGGCGGCGAGGACGATCTGGTGCACGGGCCCCGCCGCACGCATCCTCTCGTAGAACGCGTACGGGTCGGCATCGAACTCTTCCGCGCTGGCACTGATGTCCACTACGGGCATCGGACCACGGTACGCCCCCAGTTGGGAACCGGTAGGGGCGGTTTCCGGACACTTCGGGGCAAGAGCCCGATCACGGTAGTCTGCGGCCTTCGCCATACGAAAGAGGGGGACGGCCATGACGACCGCATGCGAGGTAGTCAGGACGACGATCGACGTCGGCACTCGGGACGGCACCGCCGACGCCTATCTGGCCCGGCCCGACGGCGAAGGCACGTACCCCGGGGTGCTGCTGTACGTGAACGCCCTCGGGATCCGTCCGCACATCAAGTCGGTGGCGGACCGGATCGCGGCGGCCGGCTACGTGGTCCTGATGCCCAACCCCTTCTACCGCCACGGGCGCGCACCGGTGTTCGAGCTTCCGGAGTTCGTGGACCTCGGCCGGCAGCCGGAGCTCTTCGACCGGGTCGTCCCGGCCCTCGACTCGCTGACCGCCGAGCTGGCGATGCGCGACGCCGAGGCCTATCTGGAGCGGCTCGCGGGCCTCCCGGAGGTCGCCGCCGGGCCGGTGGCGATCACGGGGTACTGCCTGGGCGCCCGGCTGGCCCTGCTCACGGCGGGCACGTATCCGGAGCGGGTGGCGGCCGCGGCCGGCTTCCACGGCGGGTCCCTGGCCACGGACGCGGCGGACAGTCCGCACCTGGTGGCGCACCGGGTCACCGCCGAGCTGTACTTCGGCCACGCGGACCGGGATCCGTCGCTGCCGGCCGAGGAGATCGAGCGGCTGGGGAAGGCCCTCTCGGCGGCGGGGGTCCGCCACCGGGCCGAGGTGTACGAGGGCGCGGCGCACGGCTACACCCTGGCCGACACGAGCTCCTACGACGCGGCCTCGGACGAGCGGCACTGGTCCGCGCTGTTCGCCCTGCTGGACCGGACGTTCTGACACGCGCGGGCCCGGCGTCCTGCCGGGCCCGCGGTGCTACGGGGCTACGGGGCTACGGGGCTACGGGCTTACGGAGCCGGGGCTGTCATCGGCACTGGCCCAACCGGGGTCCGACGACCGTGGTTCCGGTGAGGCGCGGCGCCGGTTCGTTGGCCTCGCAGCCCAGCGGTCCGACGACCCGGCCGTCCGAGAACTCCACGCCTCCGGTGTTGGCCTCCAGGGTGACCGGACCGGTCAGCGTGTTGCCGGCGCAGACGGGGGCCGCCCCCGCATCCGGCGCGGAGCCGATCACCACGGAACCGCTGGTGCTCCGTACGCCGACCGGGCCGGTCAGCGTGGAACCGCAGAGGGACACCGCGAGCGCCCCGTCCGCGGAGAGCGCACCGGTGACGCGGCCGTCCGACACGGACAGCGCGCCGCCGGGCCGGACGGTGAGCGGACCGCTCTGGCTTCCGCCGGAGGCGATGCAGACCGATTCCCCGGCCGCCACGGTCAGCGGCCCCCGGTGGTCGGTCGTGATGCAGGGACGGCTGAATCCGACGGTGATCTCGACCGGTTCACCGGTGGAGCTCGCCGTGTGGTCGGCGTCCGGGGTGTACGTGGCGCTGATCCGGTGGGTGCCGGGGCGCAGGGAGCTCGTGGTGAAGCGGGCCCGTCCGGCGTCGAGCGCCACGGTGGCGAGCGGGGTGGTTCCCTCCCGGAAGGTGACGCTGCCGCCCGGGGTGGCGGCCGGGTGTTCGGAGCCCGTCACGGTCGCGGTCAGGGCGACGGCTTGCCCGAACAGCGGAATGGTGGTGTCCGTGGTGAGGGTGGTCGAGGTCCCTTGACTTCCGCTCTCCTCCCTAAGGGGAGGAGATTCCTACCACGGTCGGCTGACCGTCTCGGTGGGTTCCTGCTTCTTCGCGCTGTGCCGGGACACGTCCCGGTCTTACCAGCGCTCGACAGGCTGACACTGCCAGTCCGGCAGCCTTGGCGATGTTGACCGCCGCGTTGATGTCCCGGTCAAGGACGGACCCGCACGCCTTGCACTCCCACTCGCGGATGTGGAGGGGTTTGGGGCCGTCCTTGGCGCCGCACTGCGAGCAGGCCTGTGAGGTCGGCTCGAAGCGGCCGATGCGTACGAGGGTGCGCCCGTAACGGGCGGACTTGTACTCCAGCATCGCCAGGAACGCCGACCATCCGGCGTCGTGGACGGACTTGGCCATGCGTGTGCGGGCGAGTCCTCTGACTGCCAGGTTCTCAACGGCAACCGCTTGGTTCTCGCGGATGATCTTCGTTGAGAGCTGGTGGTGGAACTCGCGCCGCGCGTCGGCAACCTGCGCGTGAGCGCGGGCGACCTTGATACGGGCCTTGGCCCGATTGCTGGAGCCCTTGGCCTTGCGGGACAGACGCCGCTGTTCCCGCTTCAGCTTCTTCTCCGCCCGCCGCAGAAAGCGCGGGCTGTCAATCTTCGTACCGTCCGAGAGGATCGCAAAGTGCGTGAGCCCCAGGTCGATGCCGAGCTGACCGGACACCTCGGGCAGCGCCTCATCCGTGCCGGTATCGACCACGAATGAGGCGAAGTACCTTCCGGCCGCATCCTTGACCACGGTCACGGTGGACGGTGTGGACGGTGTGGACGGCAGGGTGCGGGACCACCTCACCCGGACATCGCCGATCTTCGGCAACGACAGGTCACCGCCGGCCGTGACCTTCCAGCGGGCATTCGCGGTGAACCGCACGGCCTGCCGGTTGTCCTTACGGGACTTGAACCGCGGCGCACCCGTCTGGGGGCGCTTGCCCTTGAGGCCGTCGAAGAAGTTCCGGTACGCGGTGTCCAGGTCCCGAAGGGACTGCTGGAGCACGACGGCGGACACCTCCCCGAGCCAGGACCGTTGCTCGGTCCTCTTCGCCTCGGTGATCAGCAGCTTGGGCCGGCACAAGGTCTTCACGGACGCCCACCCCAAGCGGATGGAGGAGCTCATGCGGGCCGTCGGCCGCCGCCTTCTGGCCGTAGGCGTGCCCGGCGCCGTTGAAGGTGGGGAAGGACGCGATCGGCTTGAGGCTGCCGACGTCGGCCGGGGTGATCCGGGCGCCGCCGCCGAGCAGCCGGGTGTTGGCCGGGCAGGTGGCGGTGACGAGGCCCACCGTGGAGGACGCCGTGGGTCCTGCGACCTTGTTCATGACCACCTGGGTGTGGTTGATCAGGTTGCTGGTGATGCACATGGCGTAAGGGGTGCTGGAGAACGAGGCGTTGACCGCTCCCCCGCTGCCGCCGATGCCGAGCCAGTGCGTCACGTCGGTGCCGACGACGCCGGTCGAGCCGGTGTACTCGGTGCTGCCGTCGGGGCTGGGCGAGGTGTCGTTCACCTTGTTGCCGTTGGACGATGTCCCGGTGCCGATGGCCTGGTTGATCCCGCCACCGGAGATGAGCCCCGAGGAGCAGTCCGCGTGGGTGGAGATCTCGGAGAAGGCCGCTGCGGGTCTGGAGGTGGCCCCCGGCGTCTTCACCGTCACGCCGACGGTGTTGGCGTAGGCCGATCCCGGCACCAGAAGGGCCAGGAGGGCCTGGGAGAACCAACCATCTCACCTAGTAGATAGAGGGTTACTACCGACCGGGTCGCAGACCTGGACCTTTCAGTTCTCCTGAAAGGAAAGATCGAAAACAATCGATGGACCTGGGCAATCCCGGTGGGCGAGAGTCGAGGCATCACCCCAGCCCCAACTCCTTCTCCTCAACGGAAAGCAGGCTTCCGCGCATGCAGTTCCCGACCACCGACTTCGCCGCCGCGCCCTACGTCTCGGGCGACCCGTACGCCGACTACCGGGGCGGCGCCTTCGACTTCTCCCAGCTGACGGACCTCGCCGACCGCCGTCTCGGCGCGGGGGTCGTCGCGGCCAACGACGAGTTCTTCGCAGAGCGGGAGAACCTCCTGCTGCGCACTGCGGCCGTCTTCGACGTGCACGACTACGGCAACAAGGGGAAGGTGATGGACGGTTGGGAGACCCGGCGCCGGCGCGGGGCGGGCGCGGGCGAGCCGTTCCCGACGGAGTCCGATCACGACTGGGCGCTCATCCGTCTCGGCTCCCCCGGCGTCATCCGCGGGATCGTCGTCGACACCGCACACTTCCGCGGCAACCACCCGCAACAGGTCAGCGTGTGGGCGGCCGCCTTCGAAGGGACGCCGTCGACCGCCGAACTCCTCCAACGGGCGGACGCCTGGGAGGAGATCGTGCCCCGCACTCCCGTGCGCGGCCACGCCGCGAACGGCTTCGCGGTCGGGTCCGGGCGCCGCTGGACGCACCTGCGGATCAACCAGCACCCCGACGGCGGCATCGCGCGGCTGCGGGTCCACGGCGAGGTACTGCCCGATCCCGAGTGGCTGGCCCTGCTCGGCACGGTGGACGTGGCCTGCGTGGTCAACGGCGGGGTCGTGGAGGAGGCCTCGGACGGCTTCTACTCATCCCCCGGGAACACGATCATGCCGGGGCTGTCGCAGAAGCAGGACGACGGCTGGGAGACGCGCCGGCGCCGCGACCGGGGGAACGACTGGATCGCCTACCGGCTGGCCGGGCAGTGCGAGATCCGTGCGGTGGAGGTGGACACCGCGAACTTGAAGGGGAACGCGGCCGGCTGGGTGTCGCTGTCCGTGAAGGACGGTGCGGACGGCGCGTGGACTCAGGTCCTCCCGCGGACCCGGCTGGAGCCCGACAGCCCGCACCGGCTGCCGCTCGCCGCGCCGGTCCTGGCCACGCACGCCCGGATCGACGTGTACCCCGACGGCGGGTTCGCCCGCCTGCGCCTGCACGGCCGGCTCACCGACGCCGGAGCCGCCGCCCTCACCGCCCGCGCGCTGCGTGCCGCGGGCACGGCGCTCTGACGGGGAGGGCGGCGGCTCCGGCGGCCCGTTCGTCCGGGCCGCGCCCGGGATTCCTACTCGACGACGAGCTCGACGGGGATGTTGCCGCCCGTGGCCCGGGAGTAGGGGCAGACCTCGTGCGCCTGCTTGACCAGCAGGGTGCCGGTCTCGCCCATCAGGGAGTCCGGGAGTTCCACGCGCAGGACGACGGCCAGCCCGAAGCCGGCGCCGTCCTTGCCGATGGAGACCTCCGAGGTCACCGAGATCTCACTGGTGTCGACCTTGGCCTGGCGGCCGACCAGCCCGAGGGCGCTGGCGAAGCAGGCGGCGTACCCGGCCGCGAAGAGCTGCTCGGGGTTGGTGCCCAGGCCGCTGCCGCCGAGGGCCGGCGGCATGGCCAGCGCCAGGTCGATCTGGCCGTCGGAGCTGACGGCGCGGCCTTCGCGGCCGTTGGCGGTGGCGACAGCGGTGTAGATCGCGTCCATCTCGGGGGTTCCTCTCAGGGGGCGGAGGCGGGGCCGTCGACCGACGGCTCCGCCCCATCAATATGGCACACAATTAAGTTGTGCACAATTTAGTTGCCGACACGGCTCCCCGGGTACACTTGCCCCCATGACCGAGCAACCGACCGACGCCCTCCCCGACCAGGACTTCCTGCGCCTCGACGGCCAGATCTGCTTCGCCCTCGGCGCGGCGAACCGCGCCTTCGGCGGGCTCTACCGGGTCATCCTGAAGGACCTCGGCCTGACCTACCCCCAGTACCTGGTGATGCTGGTGCTGTGGGAGCACGGAGAGATGCCGGTCAAACAGCTCGGGCAGCACCTGCGGCTCGACTCGGGCACCCTCTCCCCCCTCCTCAAGCGGCTGGAAGCGGCCGGCCTGCTCGTGCGCGAGCGCAGCGCCGCGGACGAGCGGTCCGTGCACGTACGGCCCACCGAGGCCGGTACGGCCCTGCGCGCCCAGGCCGTCGAGGTGCCCCGGCGCATCGCGGCCGCGACCGGCTTCCAGCTCGGCGAGATCAAGGAGCTCCAGGACCGCCTGCGGCGGCTCACCGCCGCCCTGGACGCGGCGGTTCCGCCGGAGTAGCCGGAGTCGCCGGAGTGGGGCGCACCGCCCGCGGGGCGGAGGATCCCCGCGGGCGCCACAGGGGGTGCTCGCGCCGCGCCCAGTCGGCGGCCACCGAGCCCGTGCGCATGCCGCGCCGGGCCTCCGGGTCGCCGAGGGCCATCATGACGTGGCCCACGACGGCCGCGGTCAGCGCGAGGGCCAGCCAGTCGTGGACGAAGGTGGCCCCGGTCCGTCAGGGCAGCGGGGTCAGCCCGGTGAACCACATCAGCAGGCCGGTGCCGAGCATCACCAGGGCGGCCCCGGCGCTCCAGCTCGCGTAGAGCTTCTGCCCGGCGTGAACCTGCCCGCCGGGCGCGCGGCCGGCCGGCGGTCGCGGCGCAGGGCGGAACGCAGCCAGGTGCGGTCGTGCGGGCCGAAGCGGTTCAGTCGGTGCAGGTCCCCGCGGAAGGCCCGGGAGCCGAGCCCCAGCAGGGCGGGGGCCGGGATCAGCAGCCCGGACCACTCGTGGACGGTGACCACGAGGTGGCGGCGGCCGACGAGTTCGGCCAGGGGCGGCAGGTAGAGGCAGGCCGCGCTCGCCAGGCACACCCCCGTCAGGCCGGCGGTGATCAGGTGGACCAGCCGTTCGGCGGGGCTGAACCGGCCTACCCGGGCGGGGTGTTCGGCCTCGGTCTCCCCGGCCGGCCCCGTCGATCCGGCAGGCCCGGCAGGACCTTCAGACGGTCGGGGCATCGTCGCGTCCGTTCGACTTGCCGACCCAGGCGTCGATGTCGTAGCCGAGTTCCTCCCAGTAGCCGGGCTGGACGTCCCGGGTGAGGGTGATGCCCGACAGCCATTTCGCCGACTTGTAGAAGGCCTACTTGTTTACATGGGGCCGGGCCGGGCCGCCGTGGGCGTGGCTGAGCGGCTCGTCCTGCATGTTCAGGGCCACCATGACGTCCTCGCGGCGGGCCTGCGGGAGCGTGAGGCTATCGGTGTACGTGCAGTCGAAACAGGTGAAGCGGACCCCGGCGGCGTCCAGCAGCCGGAAGAGCGGGACGCCCGCGAAGGGGGTCGCGGGGACCCGCCAGCCCGTCACGCACTGGACGTCGCGGACGATCCGGGTCGCGGCAGGGCCCGTAGCGCGTCGAGGGTGTACGCGGCCGGGCGCTCGACCAGGCCGTCGACGGTCAGCCGGTAGTCGGCCGGGCCGCGTTCGGGGACCGAGGAGGCGACCGAGTAGTACCGGAACCCGCCGCCGCCCGGCAGCAGTCCGGTGAGCCCGGTGGGGTCCTTTCCGGCGGCCGCGCCGAGTACGGCGTCGAGCCCCGACTGGAACCGCGGCGCGAGGACCAGGCCGAGGGCGCCGAGCCCCACCATGCCGAGGACCAGGCCGAGGGCGCCGAGCCCCACCATGCCGAGGACCAGGCCGAGGGCGCCGAGCCCCACCATGCCGAGGACCAGCCGGCCCACGGGGGCACCGCGGCCGTCGGGGTCGGGAGCGAGGTCTGGGTCTGGGTCTGGGTCTGGGTCTGGGCCGGCGTGCCGATCTGCTCTGCTCACGTGCCGATTCGACCACCTGCGGGCACCCCGGCGGCCAGGGTCCGCGCCCGCCCGTCAGACTTCCGTAAGCAGCGCCCGCACGCCCCGTACAGCCGTACGGCCGGTCCCGCGCTCGGCGGGACCGGCCGTACTACGGGGACCTGGCTACGCCCCGCTCGCCTTGAGCATGTCCTCGCGCTCGACGAGCTTCACGCGCTCGCGGCCCTGCGGCTCGCCCAGCGCCTTCTCGGCGGCGTCGAGCTTGTACCAGCCCTCCCACGTCGTGAAGCGGACCTCCTTCTGCGCGAGGAAGGTCTCGACCGCCTCCGGCTCGGGAGCGGCCGGCGTCAGCAGGCGGCCGTCCGCGTGGTCGGCGAGCAGGTTCGCGACCGTCTCGTTCGCGTCGCCCTTGGTGTGGCCGATCAGGCCGATGGGACCGCGGCGGATCCAGCCGGTGACGTACGTGGACGCCAGGTGCGCGCCTGCTTCGATGACGCGGCCGCCCTCGTCCGGAACCGTGCCGGAGTCGACGTCCCACGGCAGCTTGGGCAGCTCGTCGGAGAGGTAGCCGACGGCGCGGTAGACGGACTGGACGTCCCAGTCGGTGAAGGCGCCGGTGCCCTTGACGTTGCCCGTGCCGTCGAGCTCGGTGCGCTCGGTTCGCAGCCCGACGACCTTACCGTCCTCGCCGAGGATCTCGGTGGGCGACTCGAAGAAGTGCAGGAAGAGCTTGTGCGGGCGCTCGCCTATGTCGCGGATCGCCCAGTTCTCCAGGGTCTTGGCGACCATGTCCGCCTGCTTGTTGGAGCGGCGGGTGGTGATCGAACCCTCGTCGTAGTCGATGTCCTCGGGGTTGACGATGACCTCGATGTTCGGCGAGTGGTCCAGCTCGCGCAGCTCCATCGGGCTGAACTTGGCCTGCGCGGGGCCGCGGCGGCCGAAGACGTGGACCTCGAGGGCCTTGTTGGCCTTGATGCCGTCGTAGACGTTCGCCGGGATCTCCGTCGGCATCAGCTCGTCGGCGGTCTTGGCGAGGATCCGGGCCACGTCGAGGGCCACGTTGCCGACGCCGAGGACGGCGACCTTCTCGGCCTCCAGCGGCCAGGTGCGCGGCACGTCGGGGTGGCCGTCGTACCAGGAGACGAAGTCGGCGGCGCCGTAGGAGCCGTCGAGGTCGACGCCCGGGATGGTGAGCGCGCGGTCCGCGGTGGCGCCGGTGGAGAAGACCACGGCGTCGTAGAAGGAGTGCAGCTCGTCGAGGCTGATGTCGTTCGGGTAGTCGACGTTGCCGAAGAGGCGGACCTGCGGCTTGTCGAGCACCTGGTGCAGGGCGGTGATGATGCCCTTGATGCGGGGGTGGTCGGGAGCGACGCCGTAGCGGATCAGGCCGAAGGGGGCCGGCATCCGCTCGAAGATGTCGATGGACACACCCGGCTCGGCGGCCGCCTCGGACTTCAGCAGGGCGTCGGCGGCGTAGATGCCGGCGGGGCCGGCACCGACGATTGCTACCCGCAGGGGGCGAGGCATGGCTGGGTTCCCTTCGAACGGCGAAAGACTCGATCAAGGGGAACCCTAAGC
Organism: Streptomyces sp. CA189; assembly: GCF_056428985.1. Lineage (NCBI taxonomy): Bacteria > Bacillati > Actinomycetota > Actinomycetes > Kitasatosporales > Streptomycetaceae > Streptomyces > Streptomyces sp. CA189. The sequence continues at coordinate 29,818 of NZ_JBWJVM010000009.1, forward strand.
TAAGGGCAGCCTAACCCGGCACCCACCCCTAGGTTATGACCCCATAACCCGCACTTATGACATCCCCAAGCAATGCTTGGAGCCTCCGGCAGCTCCCGGAAGCCGCCGCACCCGTGATCCCATGGGCCGCATGAACACGGACCCCGCCCGCCCGGAGCCCCCGTGCGCCCGCCGCCCTATCCTCTTCCTCGATGTCGACGGCCCGCTCATCCCCTTCGGCTCCCCGCACGGGCACCCGGTCTACGAGGCTCCGGGCACGGCCGACGCGTCCGGCGGCCACCCCCTCCTCCCCCGGGTCGATCCGGCGCTCGGCCCCCGGCTCGCCGCGCTGCCGTGCGAGCTGGCGTGGGCCACGACCTGGGGCGAAGACGCGAACCAGTGCCTCGCCCCGCGGCTAGGGCTGCCGGCCCTGCCGGTGGTGGAGTGGCCCGAGCCCTCCGACGCGGACGGCACGGGCGCGGTGCACTGGAAGACCGCCGGCCTCGTCGCCCGGGCGGCGGGCCGGGCGTTCGCCTGGGCCGACGACGAGATCGGCGACGCGGACCGTCGGTGGGTCCGCGCCCACCACCCCGGCCCGGCCCTGCTCCACCGCGTCGATCCCCGGGCCGGGCTCGGGAACGCCGACTTCGCCGTCCTGGAGGCATGGCTGCGCGCCCACGGAGCCTGAGTCCGGGAGGCGTTCGCCGCCCGCCGGGCCAACGGGCCTGGCTTCGGGTCCCGTCCGGCATGGGTAGGCTTCCCGCGACACAGTGTGCGGCGGGGTTCGGGGTGGGGTCATGGGGCGTCAGATACGTGTGCCCGGTGCGGTACTGGCGGCCGTGCTGCTGCTGGCCGCCGCCGGATGTTCCGGCGTGGGGAGCGGGGCCGGCGCGGATCCCGGCGACGATGCGAAGCCGGGCGGAACCGCCCCCTCCACCGTCTCCTCCTCCCCCGCCGCCACCCCGGCTCCCGCCGACGGGAAGCCGCCCTCCGGCGACGTGCTCCCCGGCATGGTCGGCGCCGCCGTGGCCCGTACCCAGTTGGCCGCGCTGAGGGTGGCACCGCCGGGGACCATGTCCGGGTACGGCCGGGACAAGTTCACGCACTGGGCGGAGCAGGGCGACAAGTGCGACACCCGCGAGGTCGTCCTCCAGCGGGACGGCGCGAACATCACCCGGGACTCCCAGTGCAAGGCCGTGTCCGGCACGTGGAAGAGCCTGTACGACGAGGTGGTGGTCACCGAGGCCTCGAAGGTGGACATCGACCACATGGTATCTGCACCCGCGACGGTGTGAAGTTACAACTGGCCTGCTCAGAGCGTCGCCGACATACCGTTCACGACAAGCACTTCTCTGTTCTGAATTGGCCTCAGACGACAGCACATGCGGCCAATGGCGTCTGCCTCGAGAGGTGGTGTCGTCTCGGTCACGTCAAGACGACGCACCCCCGCCGCTCCAACTCACTGAGGAGCGGTAGGGAGCGATCGACCTCGTTCCATCTCAGATCCAGCTTCTCCAGCGATGGCATTAGGGTGAGCCAGTCGGGCAACTGGCCGAGGCGGTTGCCCCGCAGGTCGATCTGACGCAGTCGGGGGAGGCCAGCCAGGGACTCCGGCAACCCAGCCAGGGAGTTCTCGCGTAGGTCCAGGTGGCGTAGTTCGTGCAACTCGGCTGCCGACGGCGGCAGGTACTCGATCGCGTTCCCCCGGAGCCACAACTCACGCAGGTTGCGGAGCTGGCCGATGGCATCGGGCAAGGTGCTGAGCCGGTTGTGCTGCGCCCTGAGCTCAATGAGGCCGGTCATCCCACCGATGGTCTCCGGCAGGGTGGTGAGGGAGTTCTCGCCGACGTTGAGGTAACGCAACCGGGTCAGGTTTCCCAGAGAGTCGGGAATCCGTGACAGCTGGTTGTCGTGCAGGTAAAGGCAGTCGTTGAGCTCGGTCAGCTTGCCGAGTTCGTCGGGCACCGACGTCAGCGCGTTGTGGCCCAGGTCCAGGGTGTTCAGTCGGTGGAGCTGCCCGATGTCCTGCGGGAGGACCGTGAGCCCGTTGTCCGCGAGGATTAGCACGCGGAGCTCGGTCTGTTGCCAGACCGACTCGGGCACCTCTCCAAGTTCTTGACGCCATAGGTTCAGTGCATGCCTCACGGCCTTCTCCCCCTCGTCGGCGGTCCTCGGCTTCGATTCCCGCCCCGGAATTCGAGGGCGGCAGACAGTTCAGTCCGCTTCGTAGTGGGCGAGCCTGCGGCGCAACGTGAGGTTCTCGCCCTGCGCCATCTCCAGGGCCTTCCGGAGCTTCGCCACTTCGTCCCGATGAGCCCTCTGCTCCTGAGCGAGACGCGCGCTCAACGCCCTCACTGCGGACGACGTGGATGAGGCGGCGGTCTGCTCCGGGAGAGAGCTGGCGGTCCCTCCGCTCTTCGCACGGTGACGCTCGATTAGAGCACGCAGCTCCGGGTGCTTGTAGAGGAAGTCCGTGCTCACATCGGCGGCGCGGGCAACCGCGATGAAATTGATCGGCTTTCCGGTCTTGAGGAGTCGTGAGAGCGCGGTGCGAGACCGCTGTTCTGCTGCCTCACTCCGGGATCGGGTTGCCTTCCGGAGGTGGTCCGGCAATCCGGTCATGACGCGGACTCCTCATGCTTGATCGTGGTGTGGTCGGGGCGGTCGGTGGTGCCGGCACCCCGTACGGCACGGAATTGGCCATCCTCGTGGACGCCGATCTGGTCGATGGCGACGAGCACCTTCGTTAGCGCGCCGGTCTCCGCGAGCCGCCCGGCCAGCCAGATGTTGTCCTCGCCCATTGGCTCGCCATGGCGGGCCGTGAACTGGGCCTGACGGCTCCGGATCAAGACCTCGGTCTGTGCCAGCTGCTGCTGGAGGTCGTCACGATGGCTCGCGTCGGTGACGAACTTGTCGCAGGTCAGGCAGGCGTTTCCCTTGGCACAGACTTGTCGGGGAGGGAGCATGCACCAGCCGTTGGGGAGGACCCGATCGGCGCGCTGATCGAGGTGGAGCATGTCGTAGAGATCGCTCGGTTCGATGCTCGCCGTCCTCCCGTCCGCGGTGATCTTCTTGTAGCGAAGGAACTCGCGTTCGGCGGTGGTGGACAGGGTCTTGGCATAGTGCATGGTCATGCTGGGGCTGAGGTGCCCGAGGTAGCGCATGACGACGTGGATCGGAACTCCGGCGTTGATCAGGTCGGTCGCGCGGGTGTGCCGGAAGGTGTGGGTCTTGGACACCCCCACGGGGCGGCCCACGCTGTCGGTGATCGCCAGCATCTTCGTCAGGTTGCCAAGTCTGTGGTGGAGGGTTGCCGATGCGTAGGGCCGCAGGCCGAGCCGGTTCTGCCGGGTCTGCAGGAAGAGGTAGGGAGGATCCGTGCCCTCCGGTGCTCCTTGCGACGCGATGAACTCACGCGCCCACTCCTGCTGAACGCGGATGATGTCCACGATCTCCTGGTCGACCGGGATGGTCGGGGGTGCGCCGCCAGTGATCTTCGTCTGCTGGTACTTGAGTCGGGCGACGAATCCGGCCCCGTCCGCACCCTCCTGCGGGCCAGTCGTGGCGAGCGGGAGGAGCGGGTCGAAGTCCATCATCAGGACCTCGTTCATCCGCCGCCCGGTGCGGATCAGCAGCATCAGCGCGTGGAATGCCTGCCGGTCGTCCAGGCCGCCTTCATTCTTCGGCGCCGCCAGGAGGCCGGACCCGGCGGCGATCTGGCTGATCGCCTCGTCCTCCAGAGCCATGTCCTCTGGCATCTGGTTGGTGCTCCTGGGCTTGTCGTCCAGCCGGAACAGCACGCTGTAGGTCGAGTCGAGCCTTCCCCACCGCGGGTCTGCGAGCACTGAGACCGCTTCGGTGCGGTTGTCGTACATCCAACGGTAGAACGCCTCGACCGTGACCAGGGCGGAGCGGCGGCTGTTCTTGGCGAGCTTTCCGCCTTTGTTGACGCCGGAAAGCGTTGAGTGGCTGTTGAGGTGGTCAACGAAGCCGCGAACCCACGTCCTCAGCTGTTCGGGAGAGTGGACGAGCTGCGGTCCGGTGCATCCGGCCTTGTCGATGTACCACTGGAATCGCTTCATGGTGTCCATGCGGCTCTTCACCGAGGACCAGACGTACTGCTCGGTCAGGAGCTGCACCGACAGCCACCACTTCACCGCTTCCCTCAGCCAGTCCGTGGTCAGGTGCGCGAAATTGGCGACGTGCCGGCCGCTGGGTTCGTGTTCTCGCTGCGGGATTCTCACGTCCAGCGTGGGATTCCAGAGGTTCAGCCGCCACCACTCGCCATCGTGGTAGGCGTAGGCCAGCCGGTCCTGGATGTGCTTCACGCTGTGCAGAACGAGGGTCGCGATGTTCTCTCCGGAGGGCAGGCTCGTGCGTACTGCGGCGGCGCGTACTTCCTCGGCCCACTGTTCGTTGGAGAGGGCCGTGATCGACTGTGCGGACCGGGCTTGCGGGCCACCGTGTTCCAGGGCCAGGGCCAGTCCCCGGCGGAGCCGGTTGAACCTTGCGGGGTTGATGGCGTATCCGTCCCTCACCTGCTGGTCCACGAACCAGGCGAGTTCCCAGATCATCGGCTCGGGGAGGCCGGCGAAGGTGATCGCCTGGGTGGACCATCCCTTCTCCCTGTTGTGCACATGTTCTACGAAGGCCCGGCGGTAGTCGTCGGGCATGTTGGAGGAGTCGAAGTGGTTCTGCCTGTGCTCGTCAGGAAGGCTCTCCCATAGCTGTCGGGCGCGTTCCTCTGTGAAGAGGTCGGCGATCGGCAGCCGCGGGTCGCGCTTGTCCTGGGTCTTCCGACCATCCGGCCGCTCGCTCCGGATCTCTTTCGCACCCTGCGTCGGGACGAGGGCCAGCTCGGCCTTCATTCCAATCCTCCCCAGGACTGCGTGATCTTCTGCCAGTCCGCGCAGGCCCTGAGCTCTGCGTCCTCGGTCACGTGGGCGTACGTGTTGATCGTGGTCTGCACGTCGGAGTGCCCGAGCCGCCGGCTGACCACGTGCACGGGGACGCCCGCCAGCAGCAGCGCTGTGGCGTGTGTATGGCGGTACCAGTGCGGCGTCATCTCCTCTGGAAGTGAAGGGAGTTGCTTCTTCCTCGCACCCAGATGCTTGTAGACGCTCTCGGGCCTCAAGGGGGCAAAGCGCCGGCCCCGATACAGATTGCAGAAGATGTACGCGTTGTCCCAGTCGTCCAGCTCGACGTCGGCACCCGCCTCGCACAGCGCCCACACCCAGTCGCCGTACAGGCGGTCCAGGGCGGAGCCGATGAAGATCCGCCGGTAGCCGCTCTTGGCCCGCATACCGTGAGGGTGATCCGTCTGGTGGACGACCTCGATCTGGGCGGTCGAGCCCGTGCCGGTCTTCCAGTCCCGGTGACGCAGCCCGAGGGCCTCGCCGAGCCGCATGCCGGTCTCCTCCAGCAGCGTCCACAGCAACCGGTAACGCAGCTCGCCGGACCAGACGCACACACCGGCGTCCCAGGACGCCTCCGCGTCGCGGAGTGCGGTCATCTGTCCGGGAAGCAGGACCGGTACCGGCTTCGCATGGACCCGGACCTTCACCACGCTCGAACGCCGGCCGTGTTTGCGCGCCACGTGCTCCAGGAACGGCAGATAGCCGCCCGGCCGTCTGTGGACCGTCTCGTACAGCCGGTCCGCGACCTCGACCCCGCATGCAGCGTGGTAGCGGTAGAAGCCCATGACCGCTCGGACCCGGCTCGCCACCGTCGCATCGGCCGCCCGTTCCCGCCTTCCGATCACGACGACCTCTGCCGCCACTGCCCGACGACGCAACTGACCCACAAAGGAACCAAGCTCAGTCACGCCGATCGCGTCCCATGCCTGCGATCGCCGTTCCAGGAAGGACCACCACAGTGCCAGTCCCCGCGCGTACGTCTTGATCGTGTTGGGCGAGCAGTCGACCGAGCGCAGATACTCCAAGTACTGCTCCACCGGCCCTGCAACGCCGAAGTCGTCCGCGAGGACCGTCCACGTCGATCCCTCGTCAATCCTCACTCGCTGGCTGGTTGCCAACGCCCCTCCCGCCCTGCCGTCGATGTCAGCGGCACTCACCGCTGTACCGGATAACGCGACGCTGACAGGATGGACACGGGCCGGGAGGCGCCTGTGGCTGATGTCGATGACGCTCAGACGTGGGTACGGATAACACATGGTGCCCCTCGCCGAGGGCTGGCGCTCCGGCGCGGCCGGCTGGGACGCCGCGAAGCGCAAGGCCTTCGCGAACGATCTGACGCACCCTCAACTGATCGCGGTGACCGCCTCCTCGAACCGTTCGAAGGGCGACCAGAGCCCCGACCTGTGGCAGCCGCCGTCCAAGGCGGCCTGGTGCCAGTACGGGCGGGCCTGGACCACGGTCAAGTCCGCGTACGGCCTGACCGTCACCGAGCCCGAGAAGAAGACGCTCTCCGCCATGCTGGACACCTGCGCGGGCTGACGCCGCTCATCCCAGGACCGCGATGCCCAGGGGGCGCGATCCTGCCGCGAGCCGGCGGCTGTCCCCGCTGTCGAGGTCCACGACCGTGATGCCGTTCCAGTAGCCGTCGCGGGTGTAGCCCCCGGTGACGTAGGCCGTCCGCCCGTCCCGGGACACGGCCGCGTCCTCGTGCGGCCCGTCCAGCGGGAACACCCGCTCCGATCCGTCCGGGGAACGGACGGTGAGGGAGGGCCCCTTGCCCTTGCCCGGTTCCACCGCCCCCGTGCCGACCACCAGCAGCCGGCCGTCCGCCGTGACCGCGGCGCCGTGCTGGTGGGTGTCGGCGGTCAGTTCCTCCACCGTGGTGCGGCCCGTCCGCGGATCCACCACCGCGAGGCGCTCGCCCTCGAAGGGGAGCAGCAGCATCCCGTCCGACGGGCGGACGACGGCGTAGTGCGGTTTCAGCCAGGAGGCGAGGCCGCCCTCGGTCCCGTACGGGGCGACCTCGATGCGGCGCGGACGCATCGGGGCTGCGCCTTCACCGGGTCCGCCGGTTCCGACGGGCACGACGGTGACGTCGAAGGAGTCGTGGCCGGTGACGTACACCTCCGAGCCGTCGCGCGAGACGTCCACGTCGAAGGGCCGCCGGCCCACCGGGACCACCGCGGTGACCTCGGTCTTCGCCGTGTCGACGACCTCCAGGACGCCGGTGGCGCCGGGCACGTTGACCCCGACGTACGCGTGCGCGCCGTCGGGCGAGAGCGCGATGCCCATGCCGCCGCCCCGGTACTCGCCGCCGGTCACGGGCCCGGTGCCGGTGGTCCGGTACGGGATCCGGGCCAGCCGGGTCCGCGTCCGCGTGTCCACGACGGCTACCCCCTCGGCGGTGGCCACCCAGGCGCGGCCGTCCGCTCCGACCACCAGGCCGTACGGGGCCCTGCCGACCGGAACCGAGCCGACCGCGCCGCGCTCCGGGTCCACGAAGGTGACGGTGTCGGCGCCGAAGTCGGCGACCAGGAGGGTGCCGCCCGGGGTGGTCGCCGCCGTCGGGAGCGGGGAGGCCGCGGGGGCGGCGGCCGGCGGCGCGTCGGGGGTGGAGCAGGCCCCCAGCAGCAGTGCTCCGGCGAGGGCCGCGAGGGCGGTACGGGTTCCCCGTACGCGGCGGCGCGGGTGCGGGCGGTCGTGCTGCGGCATGGGCGTGGCCCCTCTCGGTTCCGGGGGCGGGGCCGGTGGTGCGCCCGCTCCCCCGTACCCATCCTCACCTCGCCGGGCCGCCCGGCCGCTCGGCCCGGCGGCCGACAGCGGGGTCGGCCGATCGGTCGATGCGGGGACGCGCCGGGCCGGGGCGGGCAGGGTGGCGGCTCAGCCCTCGTACTCCGTGAGGTCGATGCCGTGGAGGTTGAGGAGCGCGCCGGTCTCCGGGTGGTTGATGTCCTTCTCGGCGGTCATGCCCAGCTTGCGGATCACGTTCTCGGACTCGTCGTTGCCCGCCCGGTTGATGGCGACGACCCGGTCGAGCCCCCGGTCCTGGAGGGCGAACTCCAGGGTGGCGTGCGCCGCCTCGGAGCCGTAGCCCTGGCCCCAGTAGGAGCGGCCGAGCCGCCAGGTGATCTCCGCCGCCGGCAGGACCTCGGGCAGCCACCACGGCATGGAGAGCCCCACGGCTCCGATCAGCTCGCCGGAGGCCAGCAGCTCCACGGCGAAGATCCCGAAGCCCTCCTCGTCCCACTCGTCCTCCCACCGCTCGATGGTCTCGGCGGTCTCCTCCAGGTCGAGGGTCTCGCCGTCGCCGATCCAGCGCATCACCTCGGGGTCGGCGTTGATCTCCGACAGGGGGACGAGGTCGTCCTCGGACCAGCGGCGGAGGAGGAGGCGGGGGGTACGGATCTCGGTCATGGCTCCCATCCTGCCGAACGCACCCGGCATCGGGTAATCGGATACCGCGCAGGGGGTGTCTTGCCCGTCGGGCCGGATCAGGGAGCAGGTGGCCGGCCGGAGGCTCGGGAGTCTGGTGCCGTGCGCCCTCAGGTAGGCGTGCGAGTCGACCGGCTCTCGTGTGTGATCCGGCCGACGGGCACTGGTACCGACTCTCCGCAGGTGTGCGGATCGCACTCTTGAAGCTCTCTCCCGGCTGACACCGGGAGACTCCCCCCTAGGTCGCCCCGGCGGGTTTGACAGGTCATGCCTGTCCGGCGACGACCCTCCCGGCCGCCGGAGCAAGTACAGGACTCGCTCAAGTCATGCTGCACCTCAGCGACTCCAACTTGGTTGTCGCTGAAGTCACCGGCGACTTTAGCGGGCTCCGGCGCTCCGCACCCTCGATTCAAGGAAGTCCTCCACCTCCGCCGCGCCGGTGAACGTTGAACCCCCAGGTGGGGTGGCGGGTGTGCCGGGTGAAATGGTCCGTGTCCAGGCCGAGCGCGGCCGCCAGCAGCTCCAGCAGCTCGTCGGAGAGGGCCCGCATCGCGGCCAGGTACTCCGTCACCGGCCCGCGCAGCGCGGGCACTTCGGCCGGCCACACGTTCGGCCGGAACCATTCGGCGTCCACCGAGGTGATCCCGGTCGGCTCCTCCGCCGCGAAGGACCAGGACTCCTTGAGGTCGGGCGGGGAGGCCGCGCCCTCCGCGTAGCTGTTGGCCTCGGCGCCCGGGCCGAGCCAGCCGCGGCCGCCGACCGGGACGGCGTACGGGGCCTTGGCGGCGGCCGGGAGCCGGAAGAAGGTCCGCGCCGCCTCCCGGATCCGCCCCGGCAGCTCCGGGTCCACTCCGTGCCCGGTCACCAGCAGGAACCCGGCCGCCTGGAGCGCCTCGTCGACGCGGGAGGCGACCTGTCGGCGCGCCTCGGGCCCGCCGGAGCGCCACGGGCCGAGATCGATCACGGGGACCTGCGAACTCACCACGGAGGGACCTGCTTTCCGGATCGGGAGGGCTGCCCGAGACGGCCGGGCCGTATCTTTCGGATACGGCCTAGGCCGGCCGGCTCAGGGTGTACCGGACCGTGCCTTCCCCGGAGCCCGCCTCCGTGAAACCGGCCCGTCGCAGTACCCCGTGCGAGGGTGCGTTGTCGTCGTCCGCCTCGGCCGCCAGCAAGGTGCAGCCCGGCTGCCCGAAGGCCCAGCCGGAGAGGGCCTTCGCCGCTTCGGTGGCGTAGCCGTTGCCGCGCGCCGACGGGAGGAGGTCGTAGCCCAGCTCGGCACGGCCCTCTTTGTCCGGGGCCGTGTGGAAGCCCATGCCGCCGATCGCCCGCCGGTCGCCCGCCCGGATGATGGCGTACGGGCCCCAGCCCGGCCGGTACACGCCTTTCTCGCGCGCCTCGGCCGTCCTGCCGGCGGCGTGCCGCGTGCCCTCGCCGGGTCCGTCTCCGGCCCAGACGAAGCCTCCGGTGCCGCCCGCGTGCAGGTCGGCCGCCGCGTTCGGGGTGATCTCGCAGAGCAGCACGCGCTCGGCCGCGACGGGGTCGAAGTACCAGCGCCAGATCGTCTGCCGGGACCGGCCGGGCAGTTCGCCCCGGCCGGTGGCCCACAGCAGGGTGCGCCAGGAGTCGTCGGCGGCCCCGTGCGGGAGGTGCGGGAAGAGGCGGTCCAGGACCAGGGCGGGCAGCTCGGGGCCGGGCTGCCAGTCGTGTACGCCGAGACCGCCGAGCACGTCGTGGGTGTGCAGCAGCGTCTCGATGACGCCCATCGCCGCGAAGCCGCCCGGATCCGCCATCCCCGCCGGATGCCACGCGCGGTCCTCCGGCTTGGCGAGGGACACGATGGCGGACAGGAAGCGGCCGGAGGCGGTGATCATGTCGAGCACCCCAGCCGGGGTGGTGCCCTCGTCCGCCCGGACCTCCAGGGGGACGTACGCGTCGGTGGCGCGCACCGCGAGCTGCGCGGCGTAGGAGACCAGGTCCTCGGCCACGTGCACGGCGGTGTCGTGGCAGCTCCAGTCCAGCCCGGCGGCCGGGGTGCTCCAGTCGCGGTGAGTCACCGCACGCAGTGCTTCGGTGGCGAGCGATACCGCCAGGTCGATGTCGGTGGCGGTCGCGGGGGAACCCTTGTACATCATCATCCGGCGAACCCTAGGTGTCGTTCTCGCGGGCCGCCAAGGGGATATCCGAGGCCCGGTGGCGCGCCTGCGCGCCCGCGCCGGGGCCGGGGCGCTACTGCTTGTGCTGGGACGGCGCGCTGACCGCGCCCCGGTGAAGGGCGGAGCCAGACAGTGGAGATTTCGACGAGGGACGTCTTCGGGGCGCCGTGCTGGGTGAGCCTGATGGCCCGGGATCTCGGCGCGGCGCAGCGGTTCTACGGTGAGGTCGCGGGCTGGCGGTTCCGGCCCGCGCGGCTCGGGGAGGCCTTCTCGGTGGCCGAGCTGGACGGGATGCCGGTGGCCGGGATCGGCGCGCTGGCCGGGGATCTCGCGGTGGCCGTGGCCTGGACCCCGTACTTCGCGGTCGACGACGCCGATGTGGCGGTGGACCGGATCCGGGAACGCAGCGGCACGATCGCGGTCGGCCCGGTCTCCTTCGAGTCGGGGGGCCGCGGAGCGCTGGTGGCGGACCGGGACGGGGCGGTGTTCGGGATCTGGGAGGGCCAGGTCTCCTCGGGCTGGCGGGTCGGTTCGGGACAGGCTCCGGCCTGGCTGGAGCTGCGCACCCGGGACGCCTTCGAGGCGGCGATCTTCTACGGGGAGGTGCTGGAGTGGGCCACCGGCCGCGCCGGGTGCTGCCAGGTCGCGTACGAGGAGGAGCGCGTCGTGCTGCGCCAGGAAGGGGAGCCGGTGGCACGCCTGGACAGCGGTCCCGTCGAGCCGGGTTCCTACAGTCCGTACACCCGGCCGCGCTGGCACGTGCACTTCCGGGTGCCCGCGCTGGAGCCGGCGGTGGAGGCGGCCGTCGCGCTGGGCGGCCGCGCGGTGTCCGAGCCGGGGTCGAGCGGGACCGACCGGTGGGTGTCTCTGCGCGATCCGGACGGGGCGCTCTTCACCCTCACCTCGTCCCGGACGGACGGCGGGGCCGATGGGGTTGACGGGGCCGACGTGCCTGCCGGGTCTACCGGGTCTGCGGCGTCCGACGGGTCCGGGTCCATTCGATGAGCTCGGCCTCGGACCAGGTGTTGACGACCCGGTCGGCCGTCACCCCGCATTCCAGGGCGCGTTCGCAGCCGAGGGTCTGCCAGTCGAGCTGACCCGGGGCGTGCGCGTCGGTGTCGATCGCGAAGAGGGTGCCCGCGGCCACGGCGAGCCGCAGCAGGCGGCGCGGCGGGTCGAGCCGCTCGGGCCGGCTGTTGATCTCCACGGCGGCGCCCGACTCGGCGCAGGCCGCGAAGACGGCCTCGGCGTCGAACGCCGACTCCGGCCGGGTCTTGCCCGTCACCAGCCGCCCGGTGCAGTGGCCGAGGACGTCGAGGTGAGGGTTGCGCACGGCGGCGACCATCCGCCGGGTCATGGCGGCGGCGTCCATCCGGAGCTTGGAGTGGACGGAGCCGACCACCAGGTCCACCTCGGCCAGGAGCTCCGGCTCCTGGTCCAGCGAGCCGTCGTCGAGGATGTCGCACTCGATGCCGGTGAGCAGCCGGAACGGAGCCCAGGTCGCGTTGAGTCCGGCGACCGTGCGCAGCTGTTCCCGCAGCCGCTCGGGGGACAGCCCCCGGGCCACGGTCAGCCGCGGCGAGTGGTCGGTGAGCACCGCCCAGTCGTGCCCGAGGGCGGCCGCGGCCCGGGCCATCGCCTCGATGGGGCTGCCGCCGTCCGACCAGTCGGAGTGCAGATGGCAGTCGCCGCGCAGGGCGGCGCGCAGGGCGAGGGCCTCGGGACTGGGCGGCGGACCTTCGGGGTGGGCTGCGGCCTTCTCCTCCAGCCCCTGCAAGTACGCGGGGATCTCTCCGCGGAGGGCCTCGCGGACGACCTGGGCGGTTTTCGGGCCGATGCCCTTGACCGCTTCGAGGGTGCCCGCGCCGACCCGTTCGGCCAGCTCGCCCTCGCCCATCTTGCCGATGGCGGCGGCCGCCGTGCGGAAGGCCTGGACCCGGTAGGTCGGTTCCTGGGCCCGTTCCAGTAGGAAGGCGATCCTGTCCAGCGCGGCCACCGGGTCCATCGCGTGTCTCCCTCCGCGAAACGGCGGAGAGGAGGCCCGGGCCTCGGACCCGGGCCCCCTCTCCGCCCGGGTCAGGCTCCGTCGGCCGGGTCGGCCGCCGGACGGTACTGCAGGGCCAGGCCGGCGAGTACCGCGCCGGCCGCCGCGCTCAGCACGGCCGTGATGCCGGCCCACTCCAGGGAGCCGCCGACCGCGCCGCCGAGCGGGTCGAACCCGGCGACGCCGCCGACCACGTGGAGCCCGGCCACGCCGAGCGCGACCACCGCGCCGGCCCGCCACGCGCCGGCCGTGTCCCGTACCGCCAGCAGGGCGCCGGCGGTCAGGCAGAGCAGGGTGACGGCCAGGGCGAGCAGCCCGCCGGGGTCGCCGGAGGCCAGGGCCGCCAGATCCCCGGGCACGTGCAGGGCACCGCAGAGGAGCAGTGCGAGCGCCACCGGCCAGCGCAGTATGTGGCGCAGTGCGCCCGTGCCCGGCCGGGCCGGTGTCCGGGTCGGGGCCGGGACGCCCCTGCCCGGGGCCGGGGTCTGGGCCTGCGGCGCGGGCTGGTGGACGGGGGTCCGTACCCGGTCCGCCGGCTCGGGGCGGCGCTGCGGGGGCTGTTCGCCGGTGCCGAGGATGCTGACCAGCAGGGCCACGTCCTCGATGGGCCGGCCGAGGGCGGCGGCCCGCAGCGCGATGTCGGTTTCGACCAGCTCGTGCGGGGGCTCGCCCAGCAGGGTCACCATCTCGCGGACCTCGTGGACGGGCCGGGCCACGGCGGCCGCGCGCAGCGCCGCGTGTCCGGGGTTGGGGACCTGTCCGGAGTCCTTGAGGAGGTTCACCAGGTCGGTGACCTCCCGGACGGGGCGGCCGGTGGCGGCGGTCTCCAGGACGGTGCGTGCGGGCGCTCCGACGGGCCGCGGTGCGGGGTCCGGGCCGGGTGCCGGCTCTGCGCCGGGCTCTGCGCCGGGACCGGCCTCGGGACCGGTCTGGGGACCGGAAGCGGTGCCGGTCTGGGGACCGGAAGCGGTGCCGGATGCGGTGCCGGAATCGGACGCGGACTCGGGCTCGGGCTCGGCCCCGGGGCCGAAGTCGAGGTCGTCCGTGTCGGGGGCCGGCGGCCCGACGTCCGTGGTGTCGGGGAGCCGGCGCGGTTCTTCGTACTCCGTCGCGGCGAGCGTGATCGGGTCATTCATGGAAAGCTCCGTTCGCCGACGCGCGGGTCTACACATCGCACGCCGGTCATCGTGCGTCACGGGAAGCGCACGCTTTGTTACATTCAGCGGCACCCGGCCGCGCTGCGCCATTCGGGGCGGGCAAACGGGGGTCCCCCGCGGTGCCGCGGGCCCGGTCGGCACCGGTCGTGGGCATGGTGGGGGCATGAAGGGTACGGAGGTACTGGCCGACGCGTTCGGCCGGATCCAGGGCGTGGTGCACGAGGCCGTCGAGGGGCTGGAGCCGGGGCAGCTCGACGAGCGGATCGAACCCGGTGCGAACTCGGTCACCTGGCTCGTCTGGCACCTGACCCGGATCCAGGACGACCACGTGGCGGACGCGGCCGGCTGGGAACAGGTCTGGCACGCGCAGGGCTGGGACGAGCGGTTCGGGCTGGGGCTGCCCCCCGGATCGACCGGCTACGGGCACACCGCCCGCCAGGCCGGCGCCGTCCGGGTCGAGTCGGGGGAACTCCTGCTGGGGTACTTCGACGCCGTCCACGCGCAGACGGAGCGCTTCCTGCGGGGGCTGTCCGCCGCCGACCTGGACCGGGTGGTCGACGAACGGTGGGACCCGCCGGTGACCCTCGGGGTGCGGCTGGTCAGTGTGATCGGCGACGACCTCCAGCACGCGGGGCAGGCGGCCTTCGTCCGGGGCGTGCTGACGAGGGGCCGCTGATGGCGTCCCGCGGCGCCCTCCTGGCGGCCCTGCTCCTCCTCCTGACCGCCGGCCCGGCGGCCACGGCGGCGACGGCAGCTCCGGGGGCCACGGCAGCTCCGGCAGCCGGCGCCGCCCCGCTCGCCGCGGCCTTCGCCGGAGCCGATCGGCGGCCCGTGGTGGAGACCGACCGGGGGGCGGTGCGCGGGCGGGAGGCAGCCGGGTACCGCACCTTCGAGGGCATCCCGTACGCCGCTCCGCCGACCGGTCCGCTGCGCTGGAGGCTTCCGGAGCCCGCCGCGCACTGGCCGGGCGTACGGGACGCCGGTGCGCCCGGGGCCCGTTGCGTGCAGCTGCCCGCGGTGGGACCGGGTGGTCCGAGCGGCTCGGAGGACTGCCTGTTCCTCAACGTCACCGCGCCGAAGCCGGCGGCCTCGCCCACCTCCGGCCGGCCCGTCATGGTCTGGTTCCACGGCGGCGGGTTCATGAACGGCGCCGGGGACCTGTACCGGCCGGGCCGGCTGGCTTCGGCGGGCGGGGCCGTGGTCGTCACGGTCAACTACCGGCTCGGGATCTTCGGGCTCTTCGGGCATCCCGCGCTCCACGGCGCCCCCGGCTTCGCGCTCGCCGACCAGCAGGCGGCCCTGCGCTGGGTGCGGGCGAACGCCGCCCGCTTCGGCGGGGATCCCGGCAACGTCACCGTGTTCGGCGAGTCCGCCGGCGCGCTGAGCGTCTGCCTGCACCTCACCTCCCCCGCCTCGGCCGGCCTGTTCCACCGTGCGATCGTGCAGAGCGGCTCCTGTTCGCTCACCGTCCCGGCGCACTCGCTGCTCCCCGCGCTGCCCGCCTACGAGCCGTTCGTGCCGGAGCGCCGCACCGTGGCCGAGGGGGCCGCCGCGGCGGCCCGGCTCGGCTGCGGCCGGTCCCCGGACGGCCCGGCGGACGGCCCGGCGGTCGGCGCAGCGGCGGACGCGGAGGTACTGCGGTGCCTGCGCGGCCTGCCGCCCCGCACACTGGCGACACCCGAGCTCATGTCGCTGTTCTCCCCGGTGTCCTACGGCACCCCGCTGCTCCCCAAGGAGCCCCGACGGGCCCTGGAACGCGGGGAGTTCCAGCGGGTCCCGGTGGTGCAGGGCTCGACCCGCGACGAGATGCGGATCTTCCTCGGGCAGACCCTGACCGCCTACCCGGTCGCCGACCCGCGGGCCTACCGCTCCCGGCTGCGCGCCGCGTTCGGGACACGGGCCGGACTCGTCGAGGCCGCCTACCCGGTGACGGCCCATCCGACGCCCGCGCTGGCCTTCGCCGCCGTGCTGACGGATGCCTCCTTCGTGTGCCCGCAGCTCCGGGACAGCCGTGCGCTGGCTCGGCACGTGCCCACGTACGACTACGGGTTCGACGACCGGCGCGCACCGGACTTCACCGGGCTGCCGCCGGTGCCGGGCTTTCCCTACGGGGCCTCGCACGGGTCGGAGCTGCCGTACCTCTTCGACACCGGGCTCCCGATGAGCGCCGCGCAGCGGGTGCTCGCGGAGCGGATGACCGGCTACTGGACCCGGTTCGCGGCGACCGGCGATCCGAACGCCCCCGGGACGGGGCCGTGGTGGCCGCGCTCCCCCGCCGTACTGTCCCTGGCGCCGGGGCCCTCGGGCGGCATCCGCCCGGTGGACGCGGCGGCCCGGCACCACTGCGGGCTGTGGGACTCCGTAGGACAGGCGCTCTCCGTAGGACAGGCTCTCGAAAGGGCGGGCTCGTGACCGGTTTGGCCGACATCCTCCAGCCGTACGTGGACGACGGAACCCTGCCGGGGGCGGTGGCCCTGGTGGACCGGGGCGACGGCGAGGAGCCCGAGGTGGCCGTCGTGGGCGGCGCGGACGCCGGGGGCGAGGCCCCGATGGTCCGCGACTCGATCTTCCGGATCGCCTCGCTCACCAAACCGGTCACGGCGGCGGCCGTCATGATGCTGGTGGAGGACGGCCGGTTCGCGCTCACCGACGCGGTCGCGCCCTGGCTGCCGGAGATCGCCGCACCGGTGGTCGTACGGACTCCCGCGAGCCCGGTGGACGACGTGGTCCCGGCGAAGCGGCCGGTGACGGTGGCCGACCTGATGACCTTCCGCGCGGGGTGGGGCTTCCCGTCCGACTTCTCCCTCCCGGCGGTCGCACCGCTCTTCGGTGAGCTGCGCCAGGGCCCGCCGCGGCCCCAGGAGGTCGCGGGGCCGGACGCGTGGATGGCAGCGCTGGGCCGGATCCCGATGCTGTACCAGCCGGGCGAGGCCTGGCTCTACACCACCTGCTCGGACGTGCTGGGGGTGCTGATCGCCCGGGTGGCGGGGTGCTCGCTGCCGGAGTTCCTGGCCGAGCGGATCTTCGAGCCGCTGGACATGCCCGACACCGGTTTCGCCGTGCCGGCGGGGCAGTCGGGCCGGTTCACGCACTTCTACCGGGCAGGCGCGGACGGCGGCCTCGACCTCGTGGACGCCCCCGACGGGCAGTGGAGCGCCGTGCCCGCCTTCCCGTCCGGCGCGGGCGGGCTGGTCTCCACGGCGGACGACTACCACCGCTTCGCCCGGATGCTGGTCGACGGGGGCGGCCCGCTGCTCTCGGCCGATTCCGTGCGCAGGATGACCACCGACTGGCTGACGCCGGCCCAGCGGGCCGGGGCCGAACTGTTCCTGGGGGGCCAGGGCTGGGGGTTCGGCGGGTCGGTCGACGTGACGCCGGCCGACCCGTGGAACGTGCCGGGCCGCTACGGCTGGATCGGCGGCACCGGCACCGCCGCCCACATCGTCCCCTCGACGGGGGCCGTCACCGTCCTGCTGACCCAGCGGGAGCTGGCGGGCCCGTCGCCGTTGCCGGAGACGATGCGCGCGGTGTGGGCGTACGCGGCCGCCTCGTAGGCTCAGTGGTTCTCGGTCGGCCGCAGGTCGCGCGGGATCAGTGTCCAGGTGGTCGCCGCGGCGACGATCGCGAGGACTCCGGCCAACAGGAACGCCGGGGTGATCGCGAGGGTGTAGGCCTGCGAGGCGGCGTCGAGCAGGGTCCGGCCGACGCCGCCGCCGAGCAGTTCGGCAGTGTGGGCGGCCTCGCCCACGGAGTCCCGTACGGCGGCCAGCGTGGTGGAGTCCAGGTCCAGGGCCGGGAGGTTGCCCCGGTAGAGCGCGGCGGCGGTGGAGCCGAGGATGGCGACGCCCATGGCCGAGCCGAGTTCGTAGCAGGTCTCCTCGATGGCCGCGGCGCTGGAGACCTCGTCGGCCGGGGCCGCGGAGATGAGGGTCACCGAGGCGACGGTGGTGGCGATGCCCGCGCCGAGGCCCATGATGGTCAGCGCCGCGGCGAAGGCGGGGTAGCCGAGGCCGGAGAACTGCTGGAGGGTCCAGGGCAGGGCCATGCCGGCGGCGAGGACCACCAGGCCGCCGCCGAGCACGTGGCGGATCGCGAAGCGCTGCATGAGGGTCGGGGCGACCATCGAGGCGCAGATCAGCGCGAGCGGGGCGGGCAGCAGGCGCAGGCCCGCCTCCAGCGGGGTGTATCCCTGGCCGTACTGGAACCACTGGGTGACCAGGAACAGGATCGCGCCCATGCCCACCATGGGCAGGAAGATCGCGGTGGCGGCCACGCTGAAGGCGGGCTTGGTGAAGAGCCGGACCTGGAGCAGCGGGTTGTCCACGCGGAGCTGGCGGCGGACGAACAGGGTCAGCGCGACGGCGGCGAGGACCAGCAGGGCCCAGGGCAGCGGGTCGGCGACACCGCTCTTGCCGAGCTGCTTGATGCCGCCCGCGAGGGCGAGCATGCCGACGATCGACTGGCCGACGCCGGTCCAGTCCCACGTGCCGGTGGAGCGCGGGGAGCGGGATTCGGGGAGGTAGCGCAGGCCGGCCGCGACGATCACCGCGGTGACGGGCAGGTTGAGGAGGAAGGCGGAGTGCCAGCCGTAGTCCTGGACGAGCAGGCCGCCGACGACGGGGCCGAAGGCCATGCCGCCGCCGAAGACGGCGGCCCAGACGGCGAGGGCGAAGGCGCGTTCCTTGGCGTCGGTGAAGACGCTGCGCAGGATCGACAGGGTGGAGGGCATGATCGCGGCGCCGCCGACGCCGAGGAGGGCGCGGGCCGCGATGACGTGCCAGGCCTCGGTGGAGAACACGGCGATGAGCGAGGCCAGGGCGAAGATGCCGAAGCCCGCCATGAGCAGCCGCTTGCGGCCCCAGCGGTCGCCGAGGGCGCCTGCGGTGACCAGCAGCCCGGAGAGGGCGAGGGCGTAGATGTCGATGATCCACAGCTGCTGTACGGCGCCCGGTTGGAGGTCGCCGACGAGCGAGGGGAAGGCCACGTTGAGGATCGTGGTGTCCATCGAGATGAGCAGGAGACTGCCGGAGAGGATCGTGAGCACGATCCAGCGGCGCGGGTCCTGCGTGGGGGTGTGCATTTCGGTTCCGTTCACGGTTGTTTCACGGTTTTCGCGGTCCGCGTCTCACGGTCGTACGCGGGAGGGGTGCGGGGTCAGGCCGTCGGGGACGGCCGGGTTCCGCTGAGGAAGGAGGCGAGGACGAGCCGGCCGATGTCCCGGCGGGCGAGGTGGCCGTCGCGGACGCCCTCGGCGGCGGCGTCGAGCAGTCCCCACAGCGAGTACCAGATCCAGTACGCGGGGAGGTCGACGCGGAGCCGGCCGAGGCGCTGGCCGAGGGCGAGGAAGGCGAGGGCCCGCTGGTCCTGGCGCTGGATCCCGGCCCGGAACTCGGGGTCGGCGAGCACGGTGGCATCGCGCGAGGTGAACCCGTACAGGTGCGCGGCGGGCAGCAGCCCGGTGACGAGCCGCTCCAGCGCGGCGTCGAACTCCGCGCCGTCGGCGGTGCCGGGCAGGTCGGCGGGGGCGAGGCACCCGTCGACCACGTCGATGGCCCGGACGGCCACGGCCTTGAGGAGTGCCTCGCGGGTGGCGTAGCGGCGGCTGAGCGTGGCGCGGCTGGTCCCGATGCCGGCGGCGATGTGCGCCATGGAGGCGCTGTGATCGCCGGCGAGCACGCGTGCGGCGCCGTCCAGCAGCTCTTCGTCGTTCATCATGCGATCCTCCTTCGTATCAAACGATACAAATTTGTCTCACATGAAGCAAATCTGATTCACGGGCAGGCCCGCAGGTGGACGGGCGCGCCCGTACGCTGTTCGGGTGATGACGGACCGGGACGGGAAATCCGAGCGGGCGCGCTCCGCCGCGGCGTCGGCGAAGTACGAGAAGTGGAAGGAGAACGGCGTACTACTGCGCGCGTTCTTCTACATCGCCGGCACGCACCTCTTCGCCGGGTTCGTCTGGCTGCTGTTCATGCTGGGCGAGCACGCCGAGAAGTAGCGCTCAGCCCTGTTCCTCCGTCCCCGTGCGGGCGCGGGCGCCCGAGCGGGTGCGGCCGGTGGTCTGGGCGCGTTCCGGGTGGCGTCGTACGTACTCGCGCTCCAGCTCGTCCATCCGCCGGGTGTGCGTGACCAGCGCTTCGTCCGATCCGTGCAGCAGGGTCTCGTGACGCGTGCGGTGGATGGCTTCGAGCTCCTTCATCAGGCGGCCCTCTTCGAGCCCGCCCGCCGACGGCCCGGCCTCGTGGGCCTCGCGCTCCGCCATGGCAGGTCACCTCTCCCTCGGCCGGGCCGGGCACCTCGCCCGGCCGCGCTCATCCCATCATCGCCGAGGGAGCGGGATAGAGACGGTCGAGCGGCCGATCGGCGCAGGCCGCCGTGGGGCTGCCGCTCTCGTCACGCCCGCCCGGGGGCCGCCGCGCGGGTCACGCAGCCGCGGGCCACCTCGTCGGCGAAGGCGCGGGCGAGCGGGGCGAGGGCGGACCAGCGCCGGACGGCCCAGCCGACGACGAGCGGCGGCAGGGCGGGGATCGGCACCAGGCGCAGCGGTCCGTCCGATCCGGGGACCTGCCAGCCGGGCAGTGCGGGTACGACGGCGTGGCCGAGGCCCAGTTCGGCGAGGAGGAGGGCGGTGTCCCAGTCGGCGGCGCTGGTGTCGGAGCTGATCCGGATGCCGGCTTCGGCGAGGGCGGCGTCGAGGTGGGCGCGGGAGGTGGAGCTCTCCGGCAGCCGGATGTGGCGGATGGCGCCG
This sequence comes from Streptomyces sp. CA189, assembly GCF_056428985.1. Lineage (NCBI taxonomy): Bacteria > Bacillati > Actinomycetota > Actinomycetes > Kitasatosporales > Streptomycetaceae > Streptomyces > Streptomyces sp. CA189. The sequence continues at coordinate 50,250 of NZ_JBWJVM010000009.1, forward strand.
AGGTCGGGCGGCTCCAGGCGGGAGCGGGCGGCGAGGGGGTCGTCGGCGCCGACCGCGAGGACCCAGGGCAGCCGCATGACGGGGCGCTGCTCGATGCCCCGCACGGGGGCGCCGATGGTGATCCAGGCGAGGTCGAGGTCGTCGGCGGCGAGGGCTTCGAAGCAGCTCCGGCTGGAGTTCTCGGTCTGGAACTCCAGGCTGACCCGGGGGTGGCCGCGCCGGAAGGCGACGATCGCCTCGGCCATGAAGTGGCGCACGGTGGTGGCCCCGGTGGTGACGCGGACCGAGCCGCCGTCGCCGCGTACGAGGGCGTCGAGCCGGCGCAGGGCTCCGTCGAGCCCGGCGAGGCCGTCGGCGGCGGCCGCCTGGAGGATCAGGCCGGCCCCGGTGGGCGAGACTCCGCGCGGGTGGCGCTCCAGGAGCGCGGCGCCGGTCTCCTTCTCCAGGCGGCGGATGTGCTGGCTGACGGCGGACTGGGTGCGGCCGAGGTCGCGGGCGACGGCGCTGAGGCTCCCGGCCCGGCAGACGGCGACGAACACGCGGAGGTCATCGAGGGTCACAACCACAAGGTATCCCTTGGGGGTTGTGAGAAATCAGGAGGATTGACTTGGATGTCCGGCTGTCCGACGATCAGTTCACGGCCCAGGGCGGCAACCCGGTCCCGCCATCGCGAGGGTGGGACCGGGTGCCGACCCGCTGCCGCAAAGAGACGGCTCAGGGCGTGTCGTCACACACCCGAGGCCGGGGCACCGGTGAGCTTGGTCATCACCTCGTCGCGCAGGAGCTCGTACTCCGTGCGCAGGCGGCGCAGTTCGCTATCCGGGGGGCGGGGGATGACGATCCCCTCGGTGATCTTCTCCTCCGGTGCGAACTGCTCGCGGGTGAGGTCGATCTCTATGCCGAGGCCCAGGCGGTTCCACCAGTGGTAGTCCACGCGCTCTCCGTCGACGAGGACCTCCCCGCGGATCAGCTCGCCGCCCAGCAGGTCGTTGAGGACCAGGGCGGTCACTCCGCACTGGTCACGGGCCGGGTTCTCCCTGGTCCATCGATCACGGTACTCGGGGGTACACGTCATCGCGCTCCAACTGCTGCGGACGGCACGGTCGATGTCGGTCAGAAGGAAGGGTGTCATGTCGCCCATCCTCGCAACCGGCACTGACAAGGGTCCATGCCCCGGCCGACCGTCCGGTCGGATCGTGCGCGTTCCTGTCATTCGTGCGCCGGTCCCGTGCGCGTTCCGGTCATCCGCTCCCGGGGGCGGTGGCGAGGAGTTCGCCGATGACGTGCCGGGCGATGGCCGCCATGACGGGGTTCGTCTCCTTGTAGTAGTTCAGTTCCATGAGGGCGATCGACAGGGCCCAGCCGCGGGCGCGAGTCCACATCGCGTCGTCGGCGTCCAGGGCGGCCCGGAAGGCGGGGCGGGCGGCGGCCGGGAGGAGGTACCAGGCCGGGATCAGGTCGACGGCGGGTTCGCCGAGGCCGGCGCAGCCGAAGTCGATGACGGCGGCGAGCCTTCCGTCCGCCAGGAGCAGGTTCCCGGGCTGCAGGTCGGCATGGATCCAGACCGGCGGCCCGGACCAGGGCTCGGCCCGCAGGGCCTCCTCCCACAGGGCGGTCGCCGCCCCGGTCTCCACGTCGGCGTCGGCGCTCGCGCCCAGCTCCGCGATCGCGGCACGGGTTACGGCGTCCCGCGCCGCCAGGGTCTCGCTGCGGTAGGAGGCCGGTGCGTCCGCCGAATCGGCCCGGTGCAGTGCGGACACGAACTCCGCCAGGTCCTTGGCCAGGAGGTCCGGCTCCGCGATCCGGCCGGGCACGGGGTTCTCACCGGGGACCCACCCGAAGACGGACCAGGACCAGGGGTAGCCCTCGGCGGGCCGCCCCATGCCGATGGGGACGGGGATGGCGGTCGGCAGGCCCGGGGCGAGCCGCGGCAGCCAGACGTGCTCCATGGCCACGTCTCCGGCCGCGCCCGGGGTGCGCGGAAGGCGTACGACCAGGTCCCCGCCCAGCCGGTACATGGCGTTGGACGTGCCGGCGGAGTCGACCCGCTCGACGGCCAGCCCGGCCCACTGGGGGAACTGTCCGGCGATCAGCCGGGCCACCAGAGCGGTGTCGATGTCCGGTTCGTCGGCGTGCATCTTTCCGGTGGGCATGCGTTCCTTCCCGAGGGGGGTTCCGACGATCTTGAACCCACCGTAGCCGCCGGTCCGCCGCGCCGACGAGCCCGGCCCGGCGCGGTGCCGGGCCGGGCCGGGCCGGGCTCGTCGGCCTAGGCCGTCGAAGCGGTCACGGGGTGAAGGTCCACCGCTGGGCCGCGGTCGTGGCGCACGCCACCCGGGTGAGCCGGGTGCCGTTGGCCGTGGCGGAGCCGGCCGGGGTCAGGCACTGGCCGGAGTTGCGCAGGCTGCCGTCCGGGCCGGTCTGCCAGCTCTGGCCCGAGCTGCCGTTGCAGGTCTGGATCGCGACGGCGTTGGCGGTGGCGGCGTCCAGGCAGACTCCGCCGAGGCCGGTCAGCCGGCCGTCGCCCTGCAGGGTCCAGCGCTGGTTGGGGCCGCCGTGGCAGCTGTAGAGGGCAGGTTGCGTTCCGGGGGTGGTGGCGCTGCCGGGGAGGTCCAAGCAGCTGGCCGATGCCCCGTTGACCAGGGTGGCGGCCGCGGGCAGCGGGGTCGGGCGCCCGGTGAGGGTGATCTCGGCGGCGCTGGTCCAGGGACCCCGGCCGCCCGCCTCGGTCAGTGCCTTCAGCCGGAGGTAGCGGCCCGCCTTCGCGGAGAGGGAGACCTGTTTGAGGACCGCCGTGTCGGCGAAGGTGCCGGTGGCCACCGGGGATCCCCAGTCGGTGGTGGTGTCCGAGACGTACACCTCGTAGCCGCCGATCCGGCCGTTGACCCCGCCGTCCTGGCGGGGCAGGTAGCCGAGGCCGTCGGCCGTGTAGCGGGCGCCGAGGTCGATCTGGATCTCGTGCGGGAGCGGCGCGGCGGCGGAACCGGACCAGGCGGTGTGCCAGATGGTCCCGGTGTTCCCGTCGAAGGCGTTGCGTGCGGCCCCGTTCTCGCCGCTCGTCTCCTGGCTGTCGGCGGAGACCAGGGTCCAGGCCGTCTGCGGGACGGGGCTGGAGGTGACCGGGACGGGATCGGCGGCCGGGACGGAGGTGCCGGTGGCCGAGACGCTGAACGCGCCCGCCTTCGTACCCGTCTTGGTCCACAGGATGCCGCCGCGGTCGGCGGCGTCGAAGAACCAGCCCGTCGCCGCCGCGTCGTAGGCGGCCTTGCCGCTGAGCCGGGTGAGGCCCGCGCCGTCCACGGTGAGCGCGGTGGGGGCGGTGGCCACGTGGAGGCTGAACTCGTAGCCGCGCGAGGCTGGTTTGCCGGTGTAGTTGCCGGCCGGGGCGGAGACGGACACGTTGACCGTGCCGGAGCCGGAGGCGGGGGCGGTGACGTCGACCTGCTGGCGGGCGAAGGCTCCCGTCTGGTGGGCGCGGGTGATCCCGTCGTCCTCGTAGAGGCTGAAGGAGGTGGCGCCGCGCGGGTGGATGTCGTAGGTGAGGGTGGAGACGGGCTTCTCCCCCGTGTAGTTCATCTGCGGCCACATCGGGACGATGGCGCCGCCCTTGACGAAGAGGGGCAGGGTGTCGAGCGGCGCCTGGTAGCCGTTGAGCCAGCCGGGCCCGGCATAGGTCTTGCCCGTCCAGTAGTCCGTCCACGTGCCGGCCGGCAGGTAGATGCCGTCCCGTACGGAGGTGTCGGAGACGACGGGCGCGACGAGGAAGGAGTCGCCGGCCATGAACTGGCCGCTGGTCAGGTTGGAGCGCGCCGCCGGGTCCCCGGGGTGTTCCAGGACCATCGCGCGGGTGCTCGGGACGCCGGTCTCGTGCGCGGTGCGGCTCATCGTGTACAGGTACGGCATCAGCCGCATCTTCAGCTGGAGGTACTTGCGGTTGATCGAGAGGTACGGTTCCGCGAACCGCCAGGGCTGCTTGTCCTGGTAGCCGGCGGTCGGACCGGTCGCGCCCCAGCCGGACATGGTCATGAAGGCCGGAGTGAAGGCCTTCCACTGGAGGTCGCGGGCGTACGTCTTGGGGCTGCCCGCGAAGATCCCGTCGACGTCGCCGGTGGCGTAGTTGAGGCCGGAGAGGCCGGCGCCGGCGATGGCGGGGACGTGCCAGCGCATGTCGTCCCAGGTGCCGTTGGTGTCACCGGTCCAGACGACGGCGTTGCGCTGGGTGCCGGCCCAGCCGTCGACGGTCCAGACGTAGCGGCGGGCGTCGGAGTTCTTCTCTATGCCGTCGACGGCCTGCTGGACTCCGGCGAATGCGGTCTTGTAACCGCCCCCGATCCAGGCGACGTCGGTCTTGACTCCCCGCGAACCGGCCACCCCCACTTCCTCGTTGATGTTGCCGAGACCGGTCGAGGTCCACAGTCCGGTCTGGAAGCCCTTGGCCTTGAGGGCGTCGACCGTGGACTTCAGGGGCGTGGTGTAGCCGCAGCCGTAGCCGTCGTTGGGCAGGAACCAGCCCGAGGGCATGTCGGCGGCGCGGGCGTCCGCGGCGTAGCCGACGACGTCCGGGGTGGTCTGGTGGCGGAGCCGGTTGTGATCGCCCTGGTACGCCGGGTTGGAGGCGTTGAAACAGTCGGCGTTGCCGAGCTCGAAGCCCCACGCCGGAGCCATGAAGGGCTTGCCGCTGACGTCGGTGTAGGCGTCCAGGACGGTCTTGAGGGAGTCGCCGGTGAAGTACCAGGCGTCGAAGCGCTTCTCGTCGTGGGTGAGGGTGGTGGGGGCGTTGAAACCGTACGAGCCCGGGGCCCAGGTGTTGCGCATCACGCCGTAGTTGTTCGTCGACATGTAGAAGGGCGCGGGGCTGGCGTTGTTGTTCTCGCGCCACTTGTTGTCGACCGCGATGGGGACGGTCTTGCCGCGCAGCGCCCATTCGCCCAGGCGCAGGCCCGTTCCGTAGAACTGCTCGTCCGTTCCGCGCGCGAGGTACTGGGTGGTCTGGCTGCCGGTCCAGGAGGTGGGCTGCGTCTCCTGCCAGACGAGGGTGGAGTTGTCGGCCCGGTAGACGGAGAACTGCAGCGGGGTCTTGTTGACCCGGATGGACAGGGAACCGGTGGTGATCTTGTAGTACGTGCCCGCGTCGGTCCAGGCGGCGCTCACGGGGCCGAAGTCGGTGGTGGGGGCGAGGTCGGTGCCGGCCGGGTCGTTGGTGAAGGCGCCGTCGGGTGAGAGCCAGAGCCGGAAGATGTCGGCGCGTGCGACGACCACCCGGGCCTTGGCCCCGCCGGCGGTTGCGATGGTGAACGTGTTTCCGGATTGGGTGATGCCCGTGGCGTTGCCCGCCGTGGCCGGGGCCGGCGCGGAGGCGGCCGCCGAGGCCGGTGAGGAGATGGGGCCGGCGGTGGCCAGCCCGGCCACGGCGAGGGCCGCGGCGAGCAGCGCGGCCACCGGGGCGCGCCGCCGCCGTGGGCTTCTGCGGATGCTGATGAGTCTCATGGGGCGGCTCCTCGTGCGGTCCGGATCGCGGACACACCTTTTGGCATGCACCGGGCAACATAGCGGTCCGGGAGCCCGGTTTGAAGGAAGATGCTCGGAATGGCTGGTCAACGAGCATCTTTGAGCATGCGGAGTGCCGTCGATCCCTCACCCGTTTGGCCCACCCGCCCTGCGCGACCCGACCCGCGCCCCGACCCTGGAGCGAACTACGCCACTTTCTGGAGGGCCCGGCACTCATGGATCAGGCGCAACAGCCCGCATCGCTCCGTCAGCTCCTCCTCGCCCCCGGGACCCTGAGACTGCTCGTCCTCTCGGCGCTCATCGGCGTCCCGGTCTCGCTGTTCGCCTTCGGTTTCGTCAGCCTCGAACACGAGCTCCAGCACTGGGTCTGGCACACCGCGCCCGACCTGCTCGGCTATTCCCGCCCGCCGTGGTGGTGGGGCCTGCCCACGCTCACCCTCGCCGGACTGCTGGCCGCGCCGATCATCACGCGGATGGCGGGCGCCGGCGGACACGTCCCCGCCCACGGCTTCGGCGGCCCGCCGACCATGCCTCGCGAGACCCTGAGCGTGATCCTGGCCGCGCTGGCCTGCCTGCCCCTCGGCGTGATGCTCGGCCCCGAGGCGCCCCTGATGGCGATTGGCAGCGGCCTCGCCCTGCTCAGCATCCGCGCCGCCAAGCGCGCCACCCAGCCCGAGCTGGCCACGGTGCTCGGCATGGCCGGATCCACCGCCGCCATCAGCACCATCTTCGGCAGTCCGCTGATCCCGGTGGTGATGGTGCTGGAGGGAGCCGCCCTCGTGGCCGGGGGGCCGCGCCTGTTCGTACTGATCCTGCCCGCCCTGGTCGCCAGCGGGGTCGGGGCCCTGGTCTTCACCGGCTTCGGGCACTGGACCGGCCTCGGCATCGGCGCGCTGACCCTCCCCCAGGAGCCCGCCGCCGGCCTGCCCGACGCCGGCGACTTCCTGTGGGGCATCCCCATGGCCGCCCTGATCGGCGTCCTCGTCGCCCTGGGCAAGTCCGCCGGCCTGCGCGTCCACGCCTGGACGGGCACATCCATGCAGCGGATCGTCCTGTGCGCGGTGGCCGTCGGCCTCTGCGTCACCGCGTACGCGCTGATCACCGGACGCTCCCCCGAGGAGGTGGCCCTGTCCGGACAGGCCACCGTCGGCCAGCTGGCCGCCGAGCCCTCGTCCTGGGCGGTGGGCGCGCTGGTCGCCCTCTCGGTCTTCAAACTGATCGGCTGGAGCATCGCCCTGGGCAGCCTCCGGGGCGGCCCGATCTTCCCGTCCATCATGATCGGGGCGTCGATCGGCGTCGCCTTCGGCAGCCTTCCCGGCTTCGGCATGGGCCCCGCCCTGGCGGCCGGCATCTGCGCGGCCGGGGTGGCCGGCACCCGGCTCCCGGTGACCGGCGTGGTCCTGGCCGCCGCCCTGCTGGGCAAGGAGGCCTCCACCCTGATGCCGTTGCTGGTGATCTCGGCGGTCACGGCTCTGCTGGCCTCGACCCTGATCGACCGCCAGCGCCCCGCCGACCCGGCGCACCTCCAGCCCGCCTCGGCAGACGCCTGAGCCCGCGGCGCGACCGGGTCCACATGACCGGCCCTTTGCCCTTTTCATAGGCTTTGGTGGCGAACCGTTCCTTTCGTCCTGCGCTCTCACTCCCCGGCAGCCATACCGGCCGCCTCCGTACAGGGCTCAGGAGTCACGCACGATGAAGCACGGCAAACGCCGGGAGGCGCAGCACGGACACGGTCAGGTCCACGGGCACACCGGCGGCCGGCCGCCTCGGCGGCGGCGGTGGATCGGGGTGGCCGTCGCGCTGGCGGCCGTGGGCGCGGTGACCGCCGGAGCGGTGGCCTACCTCGACCCGTTCGACGACACCGGCGACACCGTGCACCTCGACGAGCCCGGCACCACGGCCCGGGGGAGGACCGGCGGCGCGTCCGGCGACCCGCTGACGCTGATGCCCACCGGACCGGCGCCCGAGCTGAAGGTCTCCGGCACCATCCCGGAGGACGGCAGCAAGGTGATGGTGACCACCCTCGCCGGGAAGAAGTCCCATTTCACGGGCAAGGTCTGGCTCTGGGTGCCGCCGCAGTACCACGACCCGAAGTACGCACACAGCGGCTTCCCCGTGATGATCGCGCTGCCCGGCGGGCCCGGCTTCAACGAGAATTACTGGAGCGGGAGCAACCTCAAGCTGGAGGCCGACATCTCCAAGTGGTCCAAGGAGGGCGCCAGCCTCCCCTTCATCCTCGCCATGCCCGTGCTGAACCCGGCATCCGACAAGGACGGCCTGTACTGGGACGGCAGCGACATCCCCGGCCAGCCGAAGATGGGCACCTGGCTCACCGAGGACGTCCCCGACTTGGTCCGCGCGACGTTCCGTACGATCAAGTCCCGCGACGGCTGGGCCTTCATGGGCAGCTCCTCCGGCGGGTTCGCCGGGCTCAAGGCGGTGCTCCAGAAGCCCGACCTGTTCCGGGCCGTGATCGCCGGCGGGCCCGACATCGTCCCCGACTCCCGGCTGTGGAACGGCCACCCCCGGGAGAAGGCGGAGAACAGCCCGCCCGAGCTCGCGCAGAAGCTGATCGACCGGGGCGGACCCGAGGTGGATCTGGCGTTCCAGGTCGGCACCAAGGGCAGCGACGTCCAGATCCGGCCGCCGATCGAGAAGTTCGTCAAGGACTACGGCAAGGGACCCGTGAAGACGATGTTCCACGTCGACGAGGGCGGCGGCCACGACGCCTACACCTACGCTCCCGGCATGTATGACGGCGGGCTCATCCAGTGGGTCAGCAAGCTCATGCGAGGGCCCGTCCCCAGCCCGTGACGGGCGGCGGGCTCACGGCCAGGACCGGCGCCGCCGGCGAGCCGTGCCGGTGCCCGCAGGGATCGAAGACCAGAACCACCGGCTGCCCCGGACGCTGACGCCAGGAGATGCGTTCCGGGGCTTCGTCGCACACCGGGCAGCACGGCAGCGGACCCGGCCGACCCGTCGGGCTCACCCTGCCCGTCGGGCTCAGCGGGTGCGGCTCCGGCCGGTACTCGGGGGCGGCCGCGAGCTGCGTGGAGTGCGGATCGCTCATGGAGTCTCCCTGGTCGTGCGGTTGGGCTGATCGCACTGTGCCATGGACGTGCCCCTTTGCGCACGGGTGAATCCTCCAGTGTTCCGGGGATGTTCCGGCAGGTCAGAGGTGTGCGCCCCGGGCTCCCGGCGCCCCTCCCCGCGGACTTGGCGCTCAGCGCGACCCCTCGGCGACTTCCACCACGCCCGATTCGTACGCGGCGATGACCGCCTGGGCCCGGTCGCGGACGCCCAGCTTGCCGAAGATGCCGGTGATGTGGTTCTTGACCGTGGAGACGCTGATGTCCAGGTCTGCGGCGATCTCCGTGTTGTCGAGTCCGGTGGCCAGCAGCCGCCAGATCTCCCGCTCCCGCGGGGTGAGTCCGGCCGGGACTCCGGCCGGCTGCCGGGCGGGCCCCACGGGGGCCCGTACGTACGTGGAGATCAGCCGGGTCAGCAGGCGCGGGGCCACCGCCGCCTCACCGGTGTGGACGGTGCGGATCGCGGCGGTCAGCTCCTCCGGGGAGACGTCCTTGGGCAGGAACCCGTACGCTCCGGCGCGCAGGGCGGCGACCACGTACTCGTCCATGTCGAAGGTGCTCAGCGCCAGGACCCGGCACTCCGGCAGCAGCCCGGACAGCTTCCCGGTGGCCTCGACCCCGTCCAGGACCGGCATCCGGATGTCCATGACGACCACGTCGGGCCGCAGCCGCTCCGCGAGGGCGACCGCCTCGGCGCCGTCCCCGGCCTCGCCGACGACCTCGAACTCCGGTTCGGGGGCCAGGATCAGGGCCAGGCCCCGCCGGACGAGCGGCTGGTCGTCGGCAATGAGCACACGGATCATCCGCGTTCTTCCTCTCCTTCTCCCCCGGGCGCATCCGGACCGTGCGGCACCGGCAGGCGCGCCGCCACCCGGAATCCGCCGCCGTCGAGGGCGGCCGCCTCCAGGGTGCCGCCCTGCAGGGCGACCCGTTCTCGCATTCCGATCAGACCGTAGCCGGAAACCGGAGCCGCCCGCGAAGGCGCCGGCCGGTTCCCCGCTCCGTCGTCGCGGACCTCCACCGCCACCTCGTACGGACGATACGTCAGCCGTACGTGGGCCCGGGCCTGCCGCCCGGCGTGCTTGCGGGTGTTGGTCAGCGACTCCTGCACGATGCGGAACACCGTCAGGCCGAGGGCCGGCGGCAGCGGGCGGACCGGCCCGTCCACGGTGAACCCGGTCTCCAGGCCGCCGAGCCCGGCTTCGGCGACGATCCGCTCCAGGTCGCCGGTGCCGGGCTGCGGGGCCGGCGGGGTGCGTTCCGGTTCCTCCCCGGCCCGCAGCACGTCGAGCAGCTGACGCATCTCGCGCAGCGCCATCCGCCCGGAGCCCTCCAGGGTGACGAGGGCCTCGCGGGCCGTCTCCGGGTCGTGCGCGAGGTTGGCCCGCGCCCCGCCGGCCATCAGCTGCATGGTGGTGATGTGGTGGGCCACGATGTCGTGCAGTTCGCGGGCGATGCGGCGGCGCGTCAGCAGCGCGGCGGCGACGACGAGGAGGACGGCGACCGTGTTGCCGAGCAGGCCCATGAGCCCGGTCGTCCCGCCGTAGCCGCTGCCGACCACCGTCAGCGGCACGGCCGCCAGGGCGGCCGCCGCCGTGACCGCCGGGCCGCGCACGCGGGCCACGGAGTAGAGCGCGACGGTCGCTCCCGCGGAGAAGTGCGGGCCCTGTGACGTGATCAGGTTCAGCGCCACGCCGAGGGCGAGGACGGCGCCGAGCACGGCGACCGGTCTGACCCGCCGGGCCAGCACGCAGGGCGCGGTCAGGACCACCAGGACGAGGGCGGACACCGTGAGGGGCCGGCCGTTTTCGGCTGCGCCGAACGAATAGCCGACCATGTCGACGACAGCGGCGGCGATGGCCACGAGCGCGTCGTTGCGGGTCCAGTTCAGGGCCCGGGCACCCCTCGGGCCCAGGCCCGGCTTCGTGAACCGGACCCCCCGGTTCTCGGTCTGGGCCCCGTTCGCGCCCTGAACGGGCGTGCTCGCGCCCAACGCATCGTCCGTTGTGATCATCGGCATGGTCCATCTTCCCATCGCGCGGCCCGCGGACCGTGGGCCCCGAGGAGGAGTGCGGACCAGGACCGGAGTCCTGGTCGGGGCCCGCACCGGTCCCTGGTCCCGGGCGTGAGCTCCTCCCGGGACCCGACGTTTCGGGACGCGGCCGGTGATGAGCTGGTGAGCAGGCCGGGGACCCCCCGGGCCGCCGCCCCCGTTACGGAGGACTCCTTGATCCGCGCCCTGACCGCCTTCGCCACCCGAAGTCCATGGAAGGTCATAGCCCTCTGGGCGGTACTGGGCATCGCCCTGACGATCCTCGGCCAGGCCCTGGTCTTCCGCGCCACGCAGCCGAGCACCGGCGAGTTCCTTCCGGCCTCCTACGATTCGGCGGCCGCGCTCAAGGTGGCCGAGGAACACTTCGGGGTCGAGCCCGACGCCAACCCGATGACCATGCTGGTGGCCCGCGCCGACGGTGCGCCGCTGACCGCCGCCGACGAGCGGCGGATCGACGCCGAGGCGGCGAAGCTGGCCCGGCAGCGGATCGTCATGCCGCGGCCCGAGGACACCCCGTCCTTCCTGGTGCAGGACCGTTCCCAGCGGCCCCGGATCAGCCCGGCGATGACGGCCCCGGACCGGAGCTTCCGGCTGCTGTCGGTCGAGTTGACCGGCAATCCCATGGATCCCGGAATGCAGGACCTGTACCGGGCGTTCCGGGACCACACCCGGGCCGAGTTCGCGGAGGCGGACCTGCGGACCGGGTTCACCGCCGGGCTCGCGGACACCGTGGACACCGCCGACGCGGAGGAGACCCGGTCGAAGATCGTGGGCGCCGTGATGCTCGCGGTGATCGTACTGCTGCACGTGCTGGTGTTCCGCAGCGTTCTGGCGGCGCTGCTGCCGCTGATCGCCGTCAGCATCATCGGCGGAGCGGCGGCCGGGGCCGTGGTCGGCGCCGCGCTGCTGACCGGCATCGAACTCGACGCGTCCACGCCCCAGTTGATCAGTGTGGTGCTGGTGGGCATCGGCATCGACTACTTCCTCTTCCTGCTCTTCCGTTTCCGCGAGCACCTGCGCAAGCACCCGGAGCAGTCGGGCCGGGCCGCGGCGGCCGAGGTCGCCGGCCGGGTCGGTACGGCGATCACCTGTGCGGCGCTGACGATCGTGGCCGCGTTCTCCACCCTCGCGGTGGCCACCTTCGGCCAGTTCCGGGTGCTGGGCCCGGCCATCGCCGTGTCCGTCCTGGTGATGCTGCTCGGCAGCCTGACCCTGATGCCGGCCATCCTCGCGGTCACCGGCCGCAGGATGTTCTGGCCCTCGCGGGCGCTGAAGGGAGAGTCCCGCGAGGGCGTGGCCGCGCGGACGGGCGGCCTGGTGGCACGGCGGCCGCTGACCCTGGTGCTCGCCTCGGTGGCCCTGCTGGGGGCGCTGGCCGCGGGGACGGCCGGGATGCGGGTGGACTACGGGCAGAGCGGCGCGGGCGGGGAGCGTAAGGCTTCGGCGGCCACGGCGGCCGAGATCGCCCGCGCGCTGCCCGCCGGGGTGTCGGATCCGGCCGGCGTGTTCGTGACCGCCTCCGACGGGGGCACGCTGACGGCCGAGCGCCTCGGTGGACTCTCCCGCGCACTGGCTTCGGTCGGCGGGGTGGGCCGGGTGGCACCGACGGTGCTGAGCGAGGACCGCCGGGCGGCCCGCATCGACCTGTTCCCGACCGCCGATCCGCACGGACAGGAGGCCCGCGACCTGGTCTCCGGACCGGTCCGGGAGGCGGTGGCCGCGCACCGGCCCGACGGTACCGAGGCACATGTCGGCGGTACGGCGGCGGTCTTCTCCGACATCGCGTCCGCCGTGGACAAGGACCTGAAGGTGGTCTTCCCGGTGGCGGCGGCGCTGATCGCGCTGATCCTGTTCCTGCTGCTGCGCAGCCTGCTCGCGCCGCTGGTCCTGATGCTCTCGGTGGGTCTGGGCTTCGTGGCCACGCTGGGTGCCTCGACGCTGGTGTTCCAGCACGCGGCGGGCCGGCCGGGCGTGGACTTCTCGCTGCCGCTGGTGCTGTTCCTGTTCGTGGTCGCGCTGGGCACCGACTACAACATCCTGATCACCGACCGGATCAGGGAGGAGATGGAACGGCCCGGCCCGGCCCGTGCGGCCGTGGCCCGGGCGGTGCGCCACACGGCGCCCGCCATCGCGACCGCGGGCCTGGTGCTGGCGTTCTCCTTCGGGAGTCTGGCCGCGAGTCCGGGCTCCGCGACCCGGCAGATCGGCTTCGCCACGGGCCTCGGGATCCTGCTCTCCGCGTTCGTGCTGTCGATCGTGCTGGTGCCGGCCCTGGCCTCGCTGCTGGGCCGTTCCCTGTGGTGGCCGGTCGGGCCCGGCCGCGATGCGCGGAAGCCGGAGCCCGTGCCGGAGCCGGCGCCCGAACCGGTCACGGCCGGCTGAATCCCCGCCCGCGCCGTGGGGGGCCGGTGCGCGCAGCCCCGTAGGGCCGTCTTCGCCGCACCGGCCCCCCACTCGCTCAGGCCAGTTTGTCGACCTCGGGGTGCTCGGCCAGCCAGGCGCGGACGGCCTGCTGCTCCTTGCCCTTGCCCGATTCCTGGATCTTGGCCTCCAGGCCGGTGAGCTGGGCCTCCGTCAGCTTGAAGGAGCTCAGCCACTGGGCGACCTTCGGCTCGTCGGCCGCGAAGTCCTTGCGGGCGACGTTGTGGATGCCGTCGCCCTTGCCCCAGGCGGTCTGCGGGTCCGCGAGCTTCGTCAGCTCGTAGGAGGCGTACGCCCAGTGCGGGGACCAGAGCACGACCGCGACGGGCTCCTTCTTCTCGTAGGCCCGCTTGAGCTCGGCGAGCATGCCCGGGGTCGATCCGTCGACGACCTTGTACTCCCCGTCGAGCCCGTACTGCGGCAGCACCTTGTCCTTGAGGAGGCCCATCGCGCCGGCGCTGGGCTCGATGCCGATGATCCGGCCCTTGAACTGCCCCGCCTTGCCCTTCAGGTCGGCGAGGGTCTTGACGTCCTTCACGTAGGAGGGGACGGCCAGCTCGATCGAGGTGGGTCCGAACCAGGAGCCGAGGTCGTCGAGCTTGTTCCCGTACTTCTCCCAGTACTCGGCCTGCGTCGAGGGGAGCCAGGCGTCGGTCTGGAAGTCGACCTGGCCGCCGGCGAGCCCGGTGTAGAGCGCGCCGAGCTCCAGCTGGCGGGCGTCGACCTGGAAGCCGCGGCGCTCCAGGAGCTCCTTCCAGAGGAAGGTGGAGGCGATGCCCTCGTCCCACGGGATGTAGCCGATGCTGAGCTTGCGGCCCTTGCCGATGTTCTCGACCCCGGCCCCGCCGACCGCGTTGACCTGCGATTTCCCGGAGTCTCCGAAGATCCCGAGGCCGCCCGCGACCAGGGACAGCACCACGGCCGAGGCCACGGCGAAGACCGGCTGCGGGCGGTGGCTCCACACCTTGGCGCCGCCGGTGGCGGCGGAGCGCGCCTTGGCGAGGGCGCGGCGGCCGAGCGGGGAGACCTGACGGCCCAGCGCCCCGGTCATCCGGTCCAGGTACATGGCGAGGATGACGATGGAGATGCCGGCCTCGAAGCCGAGCCCGATGTCCACGCTGCCGATGGCCCGGTAGACGGCGCCGCCGAGGCCGCCGCCGCCGACCATGCCGGCGATGACCACCATGGACAGGCCGAGCATGATGACCTGGTTGATGCCCGCCATGATCGTGGGCAGCGCCAGCGGGAGCTGGACCCGTACGAGGGTGTCGCGCGGGGTGGTGCCGAAGGCGTCGGCGGCTTCGACGAGTTCGGGGTCGACCTGGCGGATGCCGAGCTCGGTCATCCGGACGCCGGGTGCCAGCGAGAAGATGATGGTGGCGATGATGCCGGGCACCACGCCCACCCCGAAGAAGATGATGCCGGGGATGAGGTAGACCATGGCCGGCATGGTCTGCATGAAGTCCAGGACGGGCTTCAGGGTGGCGCTGACCTTGTCGGAGCGCGAGGCCCAGATGCCCAGCGGGATCGCGAAGAGCAGCGTGACCAGGGTGGCCACCAGCACCAGCGCGAGCGTGGACATGGCCTCGGGCCACAGGCCGACGGAGTCGACGAGGGCGAAGCCGGCGAAGGCCAGCAGGGCGGCGAGCAGGCCGCGCAGCCACCAGGCGGCGACGGCGAGGATGCCGGCCAGCAGCAGGGGGTTCGGCGCGGACAGGACGGCTTCGATGCCGTCGTAGAGGCCGGTGACGAGTGCGGCGATGGCGTCGAACAGCCAGGACAGGTGGCTCTGGAGGAAGTCGACACCGCTGTCGACCCAGGCGCCGAGGTTCAGGCGGGGCATCACGCGGCCACCTCCGCGCAGTCCAGCGGGGCACGCCGCTCGTCGCCGATGAAGGCGACGAGGCGGCCCTGCGGGACGGAGCCGACGACGGTGCCGTCCTCGGCGGTGACGGCGACGGGGTGCGGGACGCGGGCGCTGACGGCGCACACGTCGGCGAGCGGGGTTCCGGCGGAGACCGTGGGGCAGCCGCAGTCGGGCCGGCCCCCGGGGTCCCCGGTCATGACGGCGTCGGCCGTCAGCACCCGCGAGCGGTCGACGTCCTGGATGAACGAGGCGACGTAGTCGTCGGCGGGGCGGGTGAGGATGTCCTCGGCCGTGCCCTGCTGGACGATGCGGCCGTCGCGCATGACGGCGATGGAGTCGCCGAGCCGCATGGCCTCGTTGAGGTCGTGGGTGATGAAGACGATGGTCTTGCCCAGGCTCCGCTGGAGTTCGAGCAGCTGGTCCTGCATGTCGCGGCGGATCAGCGGGTCGAGTGCGCTGAAGGACTCGTCCATCAGCAGCAGGTCGGCGTCGGTGGCCAGGGCGCGGGCGAGGCCGACGCGCTGCTGCATGCCGCCGGAGAGCTCGTCGGGCCAGGACTTCTCCCAGCCGCCGAGCCCGCAGAGGGCCAGCGCTTCGGCGGCCCGCCGTTCGCGCTCGGCCCGGGGGACGCCCTGGACCTCCAGGCCGTAGCCGGCGTTCTCCAGCACGTCGCGGTGCGGGAACAGGGCGAAGTGCTGGAAGACCATGCTGATCTTGGTGGAGCGTACGCGGCGCAGCTCGGCCGGCGAGAGGGCGGTGAGCTCCTCGCCGTCGACGAGGATCCGGCCCGCGGTGGGCTCCAGGAGGCCGTTGAGCATGCGCAGCAAGGTGGACTTGCCCGAGCCCGACAGACCCATGACGACGAAGATCTGGCCGGGCTCGACGCGGAACGAGGCGTCGATCACCGCCGCCGTCGTTCCCTCGGCGCGCAGCTCGTCGCGGTCGGTCGCACCGCTTTCGAGCGCGCGGACCGCCTTCGCGACGGCCGCGCCGTTGTCGGGTCCTTTACCGAACACCTTGTACACATGCTCGGCTATGAGCGTGGACACATACACCTCAAGGGTCGTACCGGAACGGCCCACCGGCGTGCGTGCGGCCGGCGGGCCGTGGAGCGCGACGGGATCCGCCCGTCACCCGCGCCCCGGCCGCTGTCGGCCGGCGGACGGGTCCGCTCCAGCAGCGCTACTTCCCGGGCTTAACCTCTGCAAACGGTGAAGTGAGTCATGTCACTTACGCTACGTCGCCACCCGCGCCTGCGGCTGCGCCCGCGCAACCGGATTCCGCTTGCTGCGGGGCCCCGGCTCCGGTCCGCTCCGGGTCGGCGAGCATCGAGGCGCGCAGATGCGCGAGGACCCGGGCCAGGAGGCGCGAGACCTGCATCTGCGAGATGCCGAGGGCGGCGCCGATCTGGGCCTGGGTGAGCTCCTCGCCGAAGCGCATCGACAGCATGCGGCGCTCGCGGTCGCTGAGGCGTTCCAGCAGCGGCGCCAGGGTCTGGATGTCCTCGACGCGCTCCAGCGCGGGCTCCTCGGCCCCCATGGTCTCGGCGAGGCTGTGGCCTTCGGTGCGGCCGTCCGTGTATTCGGAGCCCGGGGCGTCGAGGGAGCCGCTGGTGTGGCCGTTGGCGGCGACGAGCCCCTCGATGACCTCTTCCTCGGTGAGCGCGAGGTGTACCGCGAGGTCCGCGACCGTCGGCGGCCGGTCGAGGAGCGTGGTCAGCTGCTCCTTCGCCTTGGCCAGGTCGATGCGCAGTTCCTGGAGCCGCCGCGGGACGCGGACCGCCCAACTGGTGTCGCGGAAGTGCCGTTTGATCTCTCCGGTGATGTACGGCATGGCGAGGGAGGCGAACTCCACCTCGCGGGCCGGGTCGAACCGGTCGATGGCCTTGATCAGGCCTATGGTGCCGACCTGGAGCAGGTCTTCGAGGTCGCCTCCTTCGCCGCGGCCGCGGAAGGGCCGCATCGCGAACCGGACGAGCGAGATGTTCATCTCGATGAGCGTCTCGCGGACGTACCGGTACTCGGGGGTGCCCTCGTCGAGCTCGTGGAGCCGGCGGAAGAAGAGTCGCGTGAGCTCGCGGGCGTCCGCGGGTGCCACCTCGCGGGGCTCCGCGATCCGGGGCGGGAGCTCGGTGGCCGCCGGCTCTCTGCCGGGGCCGGGGCTCTGGGCTCTGCCGGGGCCGGGGCTCTGGGCTCTGCCGGGGCCGGGGCTCTGGGCTCTGTCGCCGCCGGGGCTCGGGACGGGGCCGGCCGGTCGGCCGGCGCAGGGGCCGGGGCGGGGGCCGGGGAGGGAGCCGGTCCGGGGGCCGGGGAGGGAGCCGGACAGGGGGCCGGGGAGGGAGCCGGGAAGGGGGCCGGCGGTATGGGAGAACGGGGTGGGCATCGGCACGGGGTCGCTCCTTGGGCTGGTCGGCTTGCGGCGCATGACCTTGATGGGCGTACACCCTAGCCGGTTCCGGATCCGTTCCCCAGTTCCCTTCCTCCTAGATCAACCAGCCGGAGCCCGGCCGCATTTGCGGCAGGGCTCCGTTCCGGTCGCACATCGGCCGTCCGGCCGCAGTCCCCTCGGCCGTCCGGTCAATTCCCTTCGGCGGCGGGCCCGGTGGCGGTGCCGGGGGCGGCCGCGCAGGCGGCTCGGGCCGTGGTGCCCGAGGTGGTGCGGAGGGCCCGGATCAAGGCGTCGACGCCGGTCTTGGCCTTGGAGCGCGGGCAGCCCACGTTGAGGCGCACGAAGCCCGCGCCTTCGGGCCCGTAGGCGGTTCCGGGCATGATCGCCACCTTCTCGGTATGAATCAGCTCACGTTGGAGCACCGCGTCGGGAACCGCGAGGGGCCGGAGATCGATCCAGGCGAGGTAGCCGGCCCCGGGCGGATGCCAGTCGAGCTGGGGGAAGGCTTCGGCCAGGCGGTCGCCGACCATGCGCAGGTTGTCCCGGACGTAGGCGTTGAGTGCGTCGAGCCAGGGCCCGCCGTCGCGGTAGGCGGCGATGTGTCCGGCGACGGAGAGGACTGCCGGGGAGGACAGTCCGTCGGCGTCCTTGAGGAGGGTCAGGTAGCGCCCGCAGGACTCAGTGTCGCTGAAGATCCCGTAACTGCCGGTCAGCGCCGGGATGTTGAAGGACTTCGAAGCGGATGTCACGATGGCCCAGCGGCTGCCGGGGCGGCCGTGCAGCGCCCAGGGGCGGTGCGGGGCGTGCGCGAGGTCGGAGTGGATCTCGTCGCTGATCACCGCGACCCCGTACCGCTCGCACAGCTCCGCCGTCCGCTCCAGCTCGGCCCCGCTCCACACGTGCCCGGTCGGATTGTGCGGGGAACACAGCAGCAGCACGCTGGTGTCGGGGCGGGCCAACTCCCGCTCCAGGGCGTCCCAGTCGTGGAGCGGCACCCCTCGCGCGTCCCGGTTGCGGGCGGCGAGGAGGCGGGGAAAGGCGTCGTAGGCCGGGGTGTGGACCACGACACCGTCACCGGGTGAGGACCAGAAGTCCAGGATCCGGCCGACCTGGTAGAGGACGGCGGGGGCGTAGGCGATGCGGTCCTGCTCGACGGGGGTGTCGTAGCGGGTGGCGTACCAGTGCCGGACGGCGGAGAGGAATTCCTCGTGGCGCCAGCGGGAGTAGCCGAGGACTCCGTGCTCCAGGCGGCCGCGCAGCGCGGCGAGCACCTCGGGAGCCGTCTCGAAGTCCATGTCGGAGATCGTGAAGGGAAGCAGGTCCGGGGATCCGAAGCGGTCCTCGACGTAATCCCACTGGGTGCACCAGGTGCCGTGCCGGTCGACCGGCGCGTCGAAGTCGTAGGGGCCGGCGTCATGGGTGGGGGTCATCGGGTCAGCCGACCGGGGTGAGCTTGGCGAGGGCGTCCTTCACGGACTGCACCTGGGGGCCGATGATGACCTGCACGTTGTGCTCGTCGAGCCGGACCACGGCGATGGCCCCGAGCTTCTTCAGCCGGGCGTCGTCCAGCAGGGCGGCGTCGCCGACGGTCATCCGCAGACGCGTGATGCAGTTGTCGAGCGCGTGGATGTTGGCCGGGCCGCCGAGGGCTTCGAGGATGGCGACCGGGTCGTACTTGCCGGCGACGAGTTCGGCCTTGGGGGCGTTCTCGTCGGCTTCGGCTGCGGCTTCGGTTTCGGCTGCGGCGTCCGCGGTCCCGGGGCCGGAGGGCTCGTCGTCGCGTCCGGGGGTCTTCAGGTCGAACTTGGTGATCGCCCAGCGGAAGAGGAAGTAGTACACGGCGAACCAGATCGCGGCGATCACCGGGATCAGGTACCACTTGGTCGTCATGCCCTGCAGGACTCCGAAGACCAGCAGGTCGATGACGTTGCCGTCGGTGTTGCCGATGTACACGCCGAGGACGGCGGAGGCCAGGAAGCCGAGGCCCACCAGGACCGCGTGGATCAGGTAGAGCCACGGGGCGATGAAGAGGAAGAGGAATTCGAGCGGCTCGGTGACCCCGCCGACCACGCAGGCGACGACACCGGAGACGAGCAGCGCCTTGATCTCCGGGCGCATGGCGCGCTTGGAGCAGTGGTACATGGCGAGCGCGGCGCCGGGCAGGCCGCCGAGGTACGCGGCCATCTTGCCCTGGGAGAGGAACTGGGTCGCGGTGTGCGCCGCGTCCGAGGGGGTGTGGCAGGAGAGCTGCGCGTAGAAGAGGTTCAGGGCGCCGCTGACGTTCTCCCCGCAGACCAATCCGGCGCCGCCGGCGTCGGTGAAGCGGAACAGCGCGACGAGGATGTGGTGCAGGCCGATGGGGCGCAGCAGCACCTCGCCCATGCCGAAGAAGAAGGGGCCGAAGACTCCGGCGTGCGCGATGCCCGTGCCGACGGAGGCGATCCAGCTTCCGAGGGTGGGCCAGACGAGCGGAACGAGGAGTCCGACGATGCTCATGGCCAGGGCGGAGACGATCGGGACGAAGCGCAGGCCGCCGAAGAAGGCGAGCGCGTCGGGCATCTGCTTGGTGCGGTAGCGCTTGTGCAGCAGGGCCACGATGACACCGACGGCGACCGCGCCGAGCAGTCCGGTGTCGATGGACTTCACGCCGAGCACGTCGGCGATGCCGTAGTGCGCGATCTCGCCCTTGTCCTCGAAGTCCACGCCGCGCGTGGTGAGGAAGAAGTTGACGGCGAGGTTCATGGAGGCGAAGCCGACGAAGCCGGAGAAGGCGGCGACGCCCTTGTCCTCACGCGCCAGGCCCAGCGGAATCGCCATCGCGAAGAGGACCGGAAGGAACTTGAAGGCCACCAGTCCGGTGTTGGACATCCAGGTGAAAGCCAACTGGAGGGGTTCGTTGTCCAGGAAGGAGAGGTTCTGCAGAACGGCCGGGCTGGAGAGAGAGGAGCCTACTCCGAGCATGATCCCGCAGAAGGCCAGGAGTGCCACGGGCAGCATGAACGTCTTGCCCAGGCCCTGGAGGAATTCCCAGAGCGCTGCCTTCGTCTTCTTCATGGTGGATCTTTCGTCCGTGTGCGGAGGGGTCGCACATAAAGATTCCGTTCTGTAAACGGGTGCCGCTAAGAGGAGAAGGGCCCCAATCGGCAAGGCCTGATTCCTCCCCTGCGGCGCCCTTGTGTCGGACTTCCGGACGCAGCACTCTGAGCGGACGACTCAGGGGGGTCCTCTTTCATGATCATGCGATCGCACTTATCGCGGCGGTACGGAGCCGCGCTCGCCCTCGCCTCGGCGCTCGCGCTCGCGCTCGGGGTGGACACCGGGGCCTCGGCCACGGCCCCGCCGGAGGGGGTGGTCCTGTACGCCGGAGCGCCCGGAGCCGTCGGCGACAGCTACCTCGTCCTGCTGGACCCGGCGCGCGCGGGTTCCCGTACGGACCGGGGCCGGGCCGTGGTCGAACGGTTCGGCGGCACGGTCGACCAGACCTACGACTCGGCAGTCAATGGGTTCGCCGTCCGGATGACGGAGCGCCAGGCCCGGCGGCTCGCGGCCGATCCGGCCGTGACCACGGTCGCGCAGAACCGGAAGCTGCGCCTCGACACCACCCAGCCGACCCCACCGTCCTGGGGCCTGGACCGGCTGGACCAGCGCAGGCGGCCGCTGAACAACGCCTACGCGTACGCCACTTTGGCCGGTGTCGGGGTGACCGCGTACGTCATCGACACCGGGATCAACATCAGCCACCAGGACTTCGGCGGGCGTGCCCGGTACGGCTACGACGCGATCGACGGGGATTCCGTGGCCGAGGACGTGCACGGGCACGGAACCCACGTGGCCGGGACGCTCGTGGGCACCACCTTCGGGGTGGCCAAGCGGGCGAAGGTGGTGGCCGTCCGGGTCCTCGACTGGAACGGGGAGGGCACGACCGCGCAGGTGGTCGCCGGCATCGACTGGGTGACCCGCAACGCGGTGAAGCCGGCCGTGGCGAACATGAGCCTGGGCGGTGACCCGGACAGCGTCCTGGACGCCGCCGTGCGGCGTTCCATCGCCTCCGGTATCACCTACGCGGTGTCCGCGGGCAACCAGGACAAGGACGCTTCCGGGCACTCGCCGGCCCGGGTCTCCGAGGCGCTGACGGTCGGGGCGCTGGGCTTCCGCGACGCGCGCTCCTCGTACTCCAACTTCGGTCCGCTGGTGGACCTGTTCGCCCCCGGCGACTCCATCACCTCGGCGGTCTACTGGGGTGACGACTGGAGCACCGTGATGTCGGGCACCTCGATGGCCGCACCGCACGTCGCGGGAGCGGCGGCGGTCTACCTGTCCATCAACCGCACCGCCACCCCGGCCCAGGTGGCGAGCTACCTGAAGGCCAAGGCCACCACCGGGGCGGTGCTCGACCGCGGCCCGGGCTCCCCGGACCGCTCCCTCTACATGGGCAGCGCGCCGAACCGGGTGCTCGGCAAACGCTTCTCCAACACCGCGAACTACGCGGTCGGGGACCTGAAGACCATCACGTCCCCGATCACGGTCAGCGGGGTCGCGGGCCTCGCCCCCGCCAAGCTGGACGTCGAGGTGTACGTCAAGCACCCGGACTCGGGAACCCTGCGGATCGACCTGATCGCACCCGACGGGTCGGTGTACCCGATCAAGGACGAGTACACGGACTGGGGCGAGAGCGACCTCGTCGGCCTGTACACGGTCAACGCCTCCGCGGAGACGGCGGCCGGGGTGTGGAGACTGCGCGTGTTCGACGCCTTCGCCGGGCACACCGGGTACCTGGACGGGTGGGCGCTGCGGTTCTGAACGGCCGAAGCGCGGTGCGCTCCGGGGCGGCGGACCCCGGAGCCCACCGCCGTCCGGCGGCCGGGTCAGCCGTTGGGGACGTTGTCCACGAAGACCGTGCCCGCGGTGCGGAAGCCGCCGACCTTGGCCGCGACCTGGGCCGGGGTGAGGACCTGGTCCTTGACGTGCAGGACGTAGTCCACCTTCTGGTCGTAGGCGCGGGGGGTCGAGCCGGGCTGCCCGTTCAGGTCGATCAGCCACTGGTTGAAGTTGATCGACATGGGACGCTCGGGCAGGTACCGGGCGTCGTGCGTGCCGAAGACCTGGCCGTCGACGTAGTAGGTGATGGCGTTGTCGTCGATGGTGAGCACCAGGTCGTGCCAGCCCGCGTAGCTCGTCCGGGACTCGGTGTGCTGGTTGACGGCCTCCCACGGGTCGGGGCGGTACGTCTCCCAGGACGTGGCGTAGAGGATGTTCGCGGGCTCGCCCCAGCCGCCGTTGGGGAGGTACTCGAAGTCGTACTCGGCGTAGTCGTCGGCCATCGGGGCCTTGAGGTCGTTGATGGGGAAGAAGGTCTGCACGAGGTGGTCCCCGTCCGGGCCGTACTTCGGGGCGTCGGAGAACTTCACCCGCGCCGCGTAGGTGCCGTTCTTGAACTTCATGGCCTTGGTGAGGATTTCGGTGTGCTTGGTGCTCTCGCCGGTGCCGGCCGTGGACGTCTCCAGGTTCATGACGGTGTTGCCGCCCTCGGCGGCGAAGGTGACGCTCGAAGGCGCCCAGGTGGCGCCCGGGACGCCGGGCCCGCCCGCGTTGGAGCGCACGCTCCAGCCGTGGGCCGCTATCGCCGGGTCCGTGGAGGAGGTGTACGTGAAGTCGTCGAAGAGGGTGGCTCCGGCCGGTCCCGGGTCGGTCGGGGTGGGGGTCGGCTCCGTCGGGGTCGGGGTCGGCGTGGGGTCCGGGACGTTGCCTCCGGGCGCGGTGCCCCAGACGGTGCCGGCGCCCAGCCGGGCGGTCACCTTGTCCCAGTCCCCGTACCCGGTGCGGGACGCGTCGAAGGAGTAGTCGTCGGACTGGCGCAGCGTCTGCCAGTCGGCGCGGTGGAAGCGCAGCTGCATGTCTCCGGTGTCGGCGCCCGGGGCGAGGGTGCCCGCGCCGGCGGTGAAGGCGATCTCCAGGTAGCGGTCGGCGGTGGCCGTCGGGGTGGCCAGGGTGTGAAAGGTGCCGGTGATGTGGGCGCAGCCCTTGACCGCCCATGAACAGGCGTACCGGTACTGGGTGTCCGGGGCGTCCGCCTTGAAGTAGTAGCGGAAGGTGACCTGGCTGAGGGAGACAGTGCCGGAGCCGTTGTTGACCACCTTGAACCACGGCTCCGCCTGGTCGGCGGTGGCCCCGGTCGCGCTGGTGCGGTACTGGACCTTGACGGAGTCGGCCGCGGCGGTCGCGGGCAGGGCCGTCAGGGCGGCCGAGCCGAGACCGGCGGTCAGGGCGACGGCCAGGGCTACGGCCGTACGGCGCTTGCGGATCGGGGGGCGGCTCGGGGCGTGGGTCGGGGTGCGCATGCTGCGTTCCTCTCGGGGTGGGGGGAGGGAAGGGATCGGCCGCGCACGCCGAGGGCGGCGAGCCGGGTCTGGTGGTGGCCTTGGCGGCGGAGGAAGTCCGGCCAGTCGCGGTGCGCCGACCAGGCGGTGTCCGCCAGGGCGCACAGCCGGGGGAAGGCCAGGTACTCGAGCTCGGCCGGGGTCCGCGCGTACTCGGTCCACAGCTGCGCCTGGGTGCCGAGCACGCGGCGTGCGGCCTCGGGCTCCCAGTGCGCGGGGGCGGGCTCGTTGTCGTAGACGCCCCGCAGGTCGAGCACGCCGCCGTCCTGACCGCGCGGTTCTCCGGGGTCGGCGGACTGCGGGTAGTCGAGGTAGGTGGAGCGGTACGGGGTCATGATCACGTCGTGGCCGCGCAGTGCGGCGGCCCGCCCGTGGTCCGCGTCGAGCCAGGCCAGGGCCGTGAAGGAGGCGGGCAGTTCCGTGCCGGTCCCGGTCCAGCCGAGCGGGCGGCGGCCGAGCCGGGCCAGGTGCGCCGCGGCCTCGCCGAGGAACCAGCCGTGGAGCGCGCCCGGGCCTGCCAGCCCCTCGGCGGCGATCCGGGCGCGGGCGGCCGGGGAGCGTTCCCATTCCACGCGCGGGCATTCGTCGCCGCCGAGGTGGACGTAGGGCCCGGGGAACACGTCCGCGACCTCATCCAGCACGCCCCGGCAGAAGTCGAGCACCGCGTCGTGGACCCCGAACACGTTCTCGCAGACCCCCCAGCGGGTCCACGTGTCCAGCCGGACGCCGGGCCGGTTGCCGAGTTCGGGGTAGGCGGCGAGGGCGGCGCGCGCATGGCCGGGCATCTCGATCTCGGGTACGACGCGCACCCCGCGCCGGGCCGCGTACGCGACGAGCCCGGCCAGTTCGGCGCGGGTGTAGGCGCCCTCGTGCGGGATCCCGTCACCCGCGCTCTCGGCGCGCCGGCCGCCGATCTCGGTGAGCCGGGGGTAGGCCGCGACCGGCATCCGCCAGCCCTGGTCGTCGGTGAGGTGGAGGTGCAGGACGTTGAGCTTGTGCAGCGCGAGCAGGTCCACGAAGCGGCGTACGTAGGCCACGGGCTGGAAGTGGCGCGCCACGTCCAGCAGGGCGCCGCGCCAGGCGAACCGCGGCCGGTCGGTGATCCGTACGCAGGGCAGCGACCAGCCGGCGGCGGGCGTACGGGGCTGCGCGCCCGCGCCCCCGGCGGCCAGCGCTTCGGGCGGCAGGAGCTGGCGCAGGGTCTGCACCCCGTGGAGCAGCCCCTCGGGGCGGGCCGCGCGCAGCAGGACGGAGTCGGGGCGGACGGTGAGGGCGTACCCCTCGGCTCCGAGCGGCTCCTCCCCCGGGGCGGGGGCGGCGGTGTCCCCGGGGGTCAGCAGGAAGGTGATCCGCCCGTCTGGGTCCGGGGCAAGCGGCAGCCCGGTGGCGGGGGCGAGCAGTTCGCGCAGCAGGGCGGCCGCCGCCTCGGCGCCGGGACCGGCGCGCAGTCCGGTGCGGTGGTCGAGGGTGAAGCGGCCGGGCAGGGCGGTGACCGAGTCGGGGCGCGGGACGAGCGCGAGGTCGGGGCGGAGGCAAGCGGCGGCATCGGTCACGGTCTCGGAGATTCCTCACCTGGCTGTTCCGTCAACTCGTCCGAGAAGACTTGGAGTTGACCAACTGACCAATTGGTTAGCTGAGTGGCTAGAAGGTGACACGGCCCGCCTGCGCCGTCAACCCCGCACGGACTGAAAAAATTCGACGGACTCCTCGCGCCCCCGCCTCCCCGAGTGGTTAGATACACATGACCAGTTGGACAGGTGAGCAGAGAGAAGTGGGGGCGGGCCATGACGAAGGACGCAACCGACTCGTCAGGATCCGTACTCAAGCGCGAACGGGTCCGCGAGCACCTGCTGGGGCTCATCGACATCAGGCGGCCCGGCGACGCGATCCCCTCCGAACGCACCCTGTGCGCCACCCTGGAGGTCTCCCGTCCGACCCTGCGCGCGGCGGTGGACGAGCTCGTGGCCACGGGCCTGCTCGTGCGCGAGCACGGGCGCGGGATGTTCGTCGCCCCCGCCAAGATCACCCAGGAACTGGCCGCCGACGAGGCGGCCTTCGCGATGCGGCAGGCGGCCGGCCACTGGTCCAGCCGGATCCTGGAGCACTCCACCGTCCAGGCGGGCGCCCGGATCGGCCGCCGGCTGCGCATCTCCCCCGGTGCGAGCCTGCTGTACATCGCCCGGCTGCGGCTGGTGGACGGCGCCCCGATGGCCATCGAGCACCTGCACATCCCGGCCGATCTGGTGCCGGCCCTGACCCCGGCGGAGCTGGAGGCCGGTGACCTCTACGAGCATCTACGCGACCACCACGGCGTGTTCGTGCACGAGGCGCAGCAGTCCATCGAGCCGACGGTGGTGAACGAGGGAGAGGCGGGCCTGCTGGACGTCCCGCTGCTCTCCCCCGCGCTGCTCATCGAGCGGCTCACCACCGACTCCACCGGCCGGCCGGTGGAGTACGTGCACTCCGTGTACCGGGGCGACCGCTACCGGATCGTCTCGCGGCTGGCCCTGGGGGTGTCCCCGGGAGCCGGGCGGCCCGGGGGCCACCACCCGGGGATCCCGCCGGGCGACCTCGGCCGCCGGGCGGTCATCACGTCCACCACGACCGGGGACGTCCACACGAGCACGTGAGCGCGCCGTGCGGGTCCGCCGGAGGCGGGCCCGTCATCCCCACCGTCCCCCATCCACCGTCCCCATCCACCGTCCCCCGTCCGTCAGGTGCGGACGAAGACCGCCTTGAGGTCGTGGGCCCGGTCCATCGTGACGTTGACCTGGGAAGCGGTGATCGAGTGGCGCTGCCCGTCCAGCTCCCACGCGGCGATCCGGTACCCGCGCGGCGGGGTGGCGGTCACCTTGATCGAGGTACCCGCCCGGTACGGGCCCCAGGTGTCGGGGCGCAGCCCCTCGCCGAGGGTCAGGGCGTAGCGCTGGCGGAGCTGCGCGGGGGCGCGGTAGCCGGCGACGAGCGGGGTGGTGATCCGGGCGACGGCCGCGTTGTTGTTGTAGGCGTCGCCCAGTGGCTGGCCGTCCCAGGTGTTCTCGGTGTTCGAGTACTGGTTGACGGCCGTGCAGGGTCCGCCGCAGGCCGAGGAGTAGGCCATCAGCGTGTGGTAGCGGCGGTCGGGAGTGACGTAGCCGGTGCTGTAGGGGGTCGTCAGGTAGGGGCGGTAGTCGGCGCCGCCCGCCTGCTCGTCCAGGGTGGTCCGGTCGTGCCACAGCCCGAGGTTGTGGCCCACCTCGTGGCCGAAGTTGTACCAGAGCGCCACGGTCCGGTAGTCGACGACCGAGTACGCCTGGTCGTCGGTCTTCTCGCTCGGCGGCTGCGGGAGGTTGCCCTGCCCGCTGCTCATACCGTTCGGGACCTCGATCATCAGGGAGACCAGGTCGGCGCCGTACTTCTCGCGCAGCGCGGCGGCCGGGGCGCCCAGCCGCGGCTCCCTCGGGTTGGAGATCAGGCCGTGGACGACCGGCGCGGTCTCCTGGTCCGCCGGGGCGTAGTAGTTCGCCTTGTAGGTGGCCACGATGTCCACGCTCGCCTTGATGTTGCTGTCGGCGAAGGCGTGGTTGATGCTCGTCTCCGCGAAGGCGATCCGGGCGAGCATCGCCTCCTCCCCGCCCATGCCCCACTCGGCGCGCGGGGTGTAGCCGACCACCATGTCGATGACGACCGGCTCGGCGGACGCGGCGCGGGTCATCAACTGCCTGCGCGCCTCCGCGATGACCGCCGGGTCGGGGTTCTCGTACTGCGGGTCGGCGTCGTCCTGCGGGGGCTTGACGTGGAGGTCGGGGTCCTCCTCGGTGATCAGCAGCCGGCCCGGTTCGTTGCGCGGCTGTGCGATGCGGTACGCCCTCTCGCCCAGGTCGAAGAGGGCGTCCACGCCGACGGTGTCCGGCCTCGCCCCGGCGGCGCAGACTCCGGTGGTCGACAGCACCACCCGGCGGTGCACCCCGGGCCCGACCGGGTGCCCGTCGACCCTGACGACCTCACCGCTCCATTGGACGGCGCCCCCGGCCGGGTCCCGCTCCACGCCGGACTCCACCACCTCGATGGAGGTGTCGGAGAACGGCCTGAAGGTGTGCCGGCGCGGGGTGCCGAACGGCTGGTCCGCGCACAGCCAGCGGTAGTCGGCCAGATCGAGGTCGACGGTGCGGCTGCGCAGGACGTGGCCGGGCGGCGCGGGCTCGGCGGTCGGGTGCGCGGGCGCGGCGGCCAGCGCGGGAGGCAGGCCGAGGGCGGTGGCCGAGAGGGCGGCGAGAAGCCCGGTGGCCAGGCCGAGACGAGAGATGATCATGCTCGTACGAACGCACGTCCACACCGGACCGGTCTACGCCGACACCCGCTCCCGCGCCCGCGTCACCCGGCCACGCCGCCCCGGCTCACCCTGACGGGCCCGGTGCGCCGCGAGCCCGGCCTGATCGGCAAGACACCCCACAGCACTAGGTCACCCGGAAGCCGATGGCGGCCGGGGACCGGTCGAAGGTCAGCCGGTCCCAGGTGGGGAAGGCGAGATCGGTGACGGCGAGCAGCCGGCCGGCGGCGTCGTGCAGGGTGCGGCGTACGGTGAGGCCGCCGGCCGGGGTGGCGGCCCGGGGCGAGTTGGTCCGGGTCATGGTGATGGTCTCGGCGACCCGCCCGGCCCGCGCGGCCCCCTCCAGCCAGTGGTGCAGGGGACCGAGGTCCTCGTCCCGGACGCCGGCCACCAGGCGGTCCCGGTAGCGGGCGAGTTCGGGGGTCCGGACGACGGTGCGGGGACAGAGGTACGTCACCGCGTGCCGCCGGGTCTGGCCCGTCGGGCCGCTTTCGCGGTGGTGGTGGACCAGGGTCTGCTCCCCGCCGCGCATGCCGAGCTGCTCGGCGAGCGCCGGAGCCAGGGTGACGAGGGTGAGCCACGCCTGGGCGGGTGCCCCGGCGGGCGCCTGCGTCGGCGTGGCCGCCGTGGCGGGGGCGGCCCCGACCGCCGGGGCCGGTGCGGAGGCCTGGCCTGGGGCGGAGGCCTGGCCGAACGCCGGGGCCGGGGCCGGATGGCCGGCCGGGAACGGCGCCGGGGTCCGGTGCGCCGGTACCGGGAAGGCCAGCCGGGTGCCGCGCCGGCCGGTGACGACGAGGCCGTCCTCCCTCAGGTGCTGGAGGGCGGCCCGGATGGTCTGCCGGTTGACCTCGTAGCGGGCGGCGAGGCTGCGCTCGGAGGGCAGCCGGGCGCCGGGGGTGAGTGCGGTGAGGTCGAGCTCGCGCCGCAACGCTGCGGCGATCCGCTGGTACTTGGGCATGGCGGCCGGGCCGCCGCCCCGCGAAGGGGAGGGCATGGCTTCTCCTCTGACGGGAGGTCAAGGACTGCGCGGTCTGCTCGACCAACGTAGCATTGGTCTATACCTGTCGGTGAGAGGGGATCCGGTATCCGGACCCTGTTTGGCCGGAACCGCACGCTCGCTCAGGGCCGCAGCGGATTGGGAAGCGGCAGGTAGCGGGCGTCGGCGCCGTCGGCGCGGGTCCAGCGCAGCAGCAGGTTGGTCTTGGCCGGGAGGTTCGGTGCGGCCAGCAGAGCGGCGACCTCGGGCAGGTCGTGCTCGGCGCCGAAGCGCTGGAACTCCGCACGGGCGGCGGGCCACAGGTCCCCGGCCGCCTCCGGGTGGCTCTCCGCGAGCGCGCCCGCCACCTCGGTCAGGTGGTTGACCACCAGGCAGTAGACGAGGCGCTGCCAGGCGGCTTCCCGGTCCAGGTCCGGGAGGAGCTTCACGCCCTCCGCGTCCCGGAAGAGGGCCTGCGCGGGCATGCCCTCGGCGTCGACGGCGACCAGGGTGTTCTGGAGGTGTGCTTCCAGCACCACCCCGTGCCGGGCGAAGAGGTGCAGCACGGGCGGCACCACCTGGCGCAGGTACGCCCGCCACCACCCGGCCGGGTCGGCCGTTCCCGCCAGCGGGCTGCCGGGGTACCCCTCCGCCAGCGCGGCCGCCAGCAGCGGCGTGACCCCGGGCTCCGCGTGCGCCTCCAGCCCGTCACGGACCAGTACGGCGAGCTCCTCGAAGGCGAACTCGGCCGTCCGGTACCCCCGGTCGGGCAGCCAGGCCGCACCCGACCCGGACCGGCGCAGTTCCGCGAAGCCCGCCTCGACCGCCGCGTCCGTGCGCCGCAGTTTCAGCAGGTCGTGGCGCCACAGCCGGCGCACGTCGTTGGTGATCCGCACGTCGAGGCTGAACTTCACGAACAGGTCGTCGGCCGCGCCTGCGCCACGGCCGCCGCCGGGAACGTACAGGGTCCGGATCGAGGCGGTCGGCCAGACCGGCACCCGCCCGGTTCCCAGCGACAGCAGCCTCCCGTCCGCGAAGGCCTCGCGGACGGCGGGCCTGCCCGCGACCAGGTCGAGCTGCCAGGGGTGGGCGGGCAGCAGCCGGTAGCCGGCCGGCGCGCGCGGCCCGCCCAGCGCCTCCGCGAGCGAGTCCACCGCGGCGGCCGCGGCCGGCCCGCCCTCCTCCGCCACCTGGTCCTCGCGCACGCCCAGGAAGGCCAGCGGGAAACGGGCGTAGGCCTCGGGGGCGTACGGCAGCCAGCCGTTGGCCGGCCCGCCGCCCCGGGCCTTGGGGGCCGGGTGGTGGGGGTGCCCCATGACCAGGGACTGTTCGGACCGGACGTACGGGTCCGCCGGCGGTGGCGTGGCCGCGCGGAAGGCCAGCAGCGCGGCGATGGTCTCGCGGCTGTCGGCGATCTCGACCGGGAGCTCGTCGTTGGACACCCCGGTGTACTGGCGCAGTTCGTCGGAGACGAGTTTGACCAGCTCGGTATGGGTGAGCGGATGCCAGCCGGCCCCCGTCCCCAGCTCGGGCCGCTCGGGCCTGCGCCCGGCGCGCACGCGCAGCAACCGCCCGCTGCCCGACAGCCGGTACGCGCACCAGCCGTCCCCCTCGGAACCTTCGGACCCCCCTGAGCCTCCTGACCCGGTGGCCCCGGCGAGCGGGACCGGTTCGGCGGCCTCCCGAAGGAGGCAGTTCAGGAGCGGGGCGGCCGCGTAGGTGTCGGCAGCGGCGTTGTCGGTGGCTTTGGGGTCCACGGATTCCATTCGGTACGTCCAGAGCGCCGGAGGTGCGCGGGGGCGTATCACCGGCCGTGATCTTCAGTATCCGCGATGATGAAGTGATCATCACGTCATCCGAGAGGACCGGGGCCCTGGATCCCAGCATGCACCTCCCCGCCACCCCGGCCGAAGAGGCCGTCGCCGCCGAACTGGCCGGACTGTCCGAAACCGGCCCCGCCGGACCGGCCGCCGCACCCCCCGGCCTCGGGTCCGCCTACGCCGCCGCGCTCCCCGGTGCGCGGGCCGCCGTACTCACCCGGCTGTGGCGGGCGTTCGCTTTCGAGCCGCTGCCGTGGATCACCCACCGGGAGCCGGGTTCCGGCTCGCTCGCGCTCCGGCTCGCCTCGGGCTCCCGGCTGGAGGGCCCCCTCCCCGACCCGTACGCGACGACCTTCTCGGCCGCCCGCGCGTCCGCGCCCCCCGTCACCGAGCTGCTGCTCGACGGCCGCCCGTACCGGCGCGCCGCCCCGCTGGTGGCGGCGCTCGGGCTGCCGTACGGGGAGGAGTTCGCCGCCGAGCTCGACGAGAGCACGGCCTCCCTCGCCCTGTCCCGCGCCGGCCAGCCGGTCGGCCAGCCCGTCGGCCCGCCGGTCGGCCAGGGCCCTGAGGACCTGGCCGCCTGGGAGTGGGAGCAGCGGGTGGTGGACGGCCATCCGTACCACCCCAACTGCCGCTCCCGCCCCGGTTTCACGGTGGCCGAGCAGCTCGCGTACGGGCCCGAACACCGGCCGGTGGTCACCCTGGGGCTGGCGGTCGTACGGGAAGGGGAGTGCCGGGTGACCGGGGAGTGGCCGGACCGGTGGCGGGAGGCCGGGCGGATCCTCGTACCGGTCCACCCCTGGCAGGCCGAGCACGTGGTGAAACAGGGGGAAGCGAAGGAGGGCTGGCACGGGCACGAGCTGCGGCCCGGGCCCGCCGCGCATCCGTTGATGGCCCTGCGCACCCTCTCCCCCGCGGACGGCGGGCCGCACGTCAAGACCGCGCTCAGCACCCGCCTCACCTCCTCCGTGCGGGACATCTCCGTCTACTCCATCGAGACGGCGGCCGCGGTCTCCGCCTTCGCCCAGGGCCTGTCCGAGCGGCTCGACGGCCGCCTGCACATCACCCGCACCCTGGGCGCCGTCACCGCCGGCAGCCCGGACCTGGCCGCCGTGCTCCGCGAGCCGCCCGAGGCGTACGCGGACCGGAGCGCGGGCGAGCGCGTCCTGCCCGTTGCCGCCCTGGCCCTGACCCCGTACGCGCGCTCCGAAGCCTGGCGGGCCGGTTTCGCCCGCCTCGCGCTGTCGGTGTGCCTACGGGTCCTGGACCTCGGAGTGGCCCTGGAGGCCCACAGTCAGAACCTCCTGGTCGTCCTGTCCGCCGACGGCGCCCCGCTGCGGCTCGTGTACCGCGACCTCGCCGACATCCGGATCAGCCCGGCCCGCCTCGCCCGCCACGGCCTGTCGGCGCCACCGCTGTCGGGGCGGCTGATCACCGACGACGTGACCCTCCTGCGCCGCAAGCTCTTCGGGTCTCTGGTGGCGGGGGCGCTCGGCTCCACGGCCGGTTCGGCCGCCGCGCTCGCGGCGGATCTGGCGGCGGCCGCTCCCGGCCTGCCCGCCACCGAGGACACCCGGGCGCTGCTGACCGGGCCGCTGCCGACCAAGGCGCTGACCCTGATGCGGCTGAGCCCGGGGGTGCCGGGCGATCAGTGGGCCGAGCTGGACAATCCGCTGACCGGGGGCTGAGTTCGGGGCACGGGCGGGCTACTGTCCGGGGGCATGGAATCGACTTCGCGCATGAACTCCGTCCGGTCGTCCTACGACTCCGTCGCCGCCGACTACGCCGCCCTGCTGACCGGAGAGCTGGAGCGCAAGCCGCTGGACCGGGCCATGCTGGCCGCCTTCGCGGAGTGCGTGCGCGGGGACGGGCCCGGTCCCGGCCGGGCGGTCGCGGACCTGGGATGCGGTCCCGGCCGGGTGACGGCGCACCTCGACGGCCTGGGAGTACGGGCCTTCGGGGTCGACCTGTCCCCGGCGATGGTGGCGGTGGCCCGCCGGACGTATCCGGGGCTGCGGTTCGAGGTCGGCTCGATGGCCGCTCTGGACATCGCGGACGGGGTCCTCGGCGGGGTGCTGGGCTGGTACTCCATCGTCCACACCCCGCCCTCCGAGCTGCCCGCGCTGTTCGCCGAGTTCGCCCGGGTGCTGGCTCCGGGCGGGTACCTGCTGATCGCGTTCAAGGCGGGCGACCGTCAGCACCGGCTGGAACACGCGTACGGGCATCCGGTCGACCTCGACGTGTACTGGACCCCGCCCGGGCTGATCAGCGAACTGCTGTCCGGGGCGGGCCTGGCCGAGACGGCCCGCCTGGTCCGGGAACCGGGCGCCGCGGAGATGTCCCCGCAGGGCTTCCTGCTGGCCCGGCGGGCGGGCTGACTCCGGCCGGACCGCGACGAGGCGGCCCGGCCGGAGCCGCCCCCCGGGGGCGCCCGGGCATCGGCCGTTCGGGGGGCAAGCCGGCCCCCCGTGGTCCCGCCTTCGCCCCGAACGGGCAAGGCGGTGGCAGGAAGGAGGGATGACCCTCCACCGCCGCCAGGTCCTCGCGGGAGCCGCCACGGGCGTCCTCGCCTCGATCGGCGCGACGGCCCGCGCGACGCCCCGCACGACGACCCGCCGCGCGGACCCGGACTACGGGGCCTTGGCCCGTACCCTCGACGGCCGGGTGGTCACGGCGGGCGACCGGGACTACGACGAGGCCCGGCAGCTCTTCCAGCCCCGCTACGACACGGTCCGGCCCGGCGCGGTGGCCTACCCCGCGCACCCGGGCGACGTGGCCGCCTGCCTGGACTTCGCCCGGCGCTCGGCCGTCCCCGTGGTGCCGCGCGGCGGCGGCCACGGCTACGCGGGCTGGTCCACCCGCGAGGCCGGACTCGTCATCGACACGGGCGTCATGGCGGAGGTGGCCGCGGAGTCCGGGACCGGGGTCCGGATCGGCGCGGGCGCCCGGCTCGGGGAGGTGAACGCGGTCCTCGCCGCGCGGGGCAGGGCCGTCCCGACCGGTCTGTGCCCCTCCGTCGGCATCGCCGGTCTCACCCTCGGCGGCGGGCTGGGCCTCTCCTCCCGCTCCTGGGGCGCCACCTCCGACCGGCTCGCGGGGGCGACCGTCGTGACCCCCGACGGGATGGTCCGCGAGGTCGGCGCCGACCGCGATCCCGACCTCTTCTGGGCCCTGCGCGGCGGCGGGGGCGGCAACTTCGGGGTGGTCACCGGGTTCCGTTTCCGCACCCACCCGGTCTCCGACTGCGCCTTCGCGGAACTGCGCTGGTCCGCCGCCGCCTCCCCCGCCGTCCTGCGCGGCTGGCAGCGCTGGCTGGAGGCTCTGCCCGATCCGTTTATCCCCGCACTGATCGTGTCCCCCGCTGGTCATGTCCCCCAGCAGAGCCGCCGGAACAGCTGAGGGTATCGCGGACGGTGCGGACCCTGGTGTCGCATTCGACACCACTGAACAGTACCGCGACGTGGTCAGCATCACACCCGATCAGGTCAGATGTGCTCCAGCTCGGCGACGGCGGGGGCCCGTGTGCGGACCGGAGAGGCCCGCCCGGGTGTATGCGGCCACTTCTGGACGGCGCCGACGGGGCTGTCCACCCTCCGGGCCGGCCGCGGGGTCTTCGCGTTTTCTGGACTCAAATCCCGCCAACCTGGGGCTCGTTCCGGGCCACACCCTTGACGGCCGCAGCCCGGAGGAGAAACGTCACCCGCAAATCCGCGCAATCACCTGGACAAGGGAGACGGCCGTGACGCTACGGTTCGGCGGGATGGACCCCAGCACCACCGGCGGCGGCTCGCCCACCGTGTGGGTGGACGACGAGACGCGGGAGCTGGTGATCCAGGGGTGGGTTCCGAGCGAGGAGCTGCTGGCGAAGATCAGCACGACCGAGTGGGTACCCGGCCACGACACCGGCATACCCGAAGGCGAGAACGTGACCCGTATGCCGCTTCGTATGGCCGCGATCCTGAGGAAGGCTCTCGATGACGCAGAACGCGCCGGACTTCTCTGAACTCCTGGGCTCCGCCCGGCACACGGCGGCCCACCTTGAGATGCGGGACGTATACAGCGTGGGCGAGGAGATCGCCACCTTCGACCGGTTCCTGGCCACCGGCGAGGCCGACCTGGACCCGGAGTCCCCGCTCTGGCTGGGCTGGACCCCGATCGCCCGCGAGGCTGTCGGCCGGGGCGTGGCCATGCGACGGGCCCGGATCGTCTCGGAGCCGGTCACCGACTACATCCGGTACGAGCACGCGCTGACCCCCGTCAACATCGCCATCGGTGAAGACGTCCGCTGGCTCCCTCGCCGTCGCGCGTCGGACATCGCCTTGCCAGGGAATGACTTGTGGCTGATCGACAACCGCCTGGTCATGTTTCATTTCTGGACCGGTGAAGGCGACTGGGCCGGCCACGAGTTCACCGAGGATCCCGCCGTGGTGAAGATGGTCACCGATGCCTTCGAAACGGTGTGGGAGCGCGCCGTCCCCCACACCGAGTACACCGTCTAACCCGACCCGACCGCCCTCCATGCCCTCCTCCCCCTCCTCCCGTGCGCAGGCGGCCCGCGAAGCCCTCGCCGTGCGCCTGTCCCACATACGCAAAGACGCCGGTCTCACCGGGCGGGAGCTGTCCGCCCGGTGCGGCTGGCATCCTGCGAAAACGACCAGGATCCAGAAGTCCGAGATGGCGCCCTCGGACGCGGACATCCGCGCCTGGTGTGCCGTCTGCGGCGCCGAGGACCAAATCGGCGACCTGATCGCAACCTCCCGCGTCGTGGACTCCATGTACCAGGAGTGGCGCAAGTTGCACCGCAACGGAATGCGCACGGCCCAGGAGGACTGGACCACCCGGCATGAGCAGACCGGGCTGTGTCGGGTGTACGTGTCGAACGCTGTGCCGGGATTCCTCCAGACCCCCGCGTACGCCACAGCGCTCATGCAAGCGATCACTACTTTCCAGGGCACCCCTGACGACGTCACCGAGGCGGTAGCCGCCCGCGTCGCACGCTCCCGGTTCCTGTACGAGGGCGGTCACCGCTTCGTCGTGGTCATGGAGGAGTGGGTCCTGCGCGCCCGCTTCGGCGGATCGGAGACGATGGCCGCACAGCTTCGCCACCTCCTCACGGTGCAGCCCCTGGCGTCGGTTTCGCTGGGCATCATCCCGGCCACCGCACAGCGCGTCATCTGGCCGCTGGAGGCGTTCTACCTCTTCGACGACCGCCAGGCCGCCGTCGAAACCCTGACCGCCGAGATCAACGTTTCTCAGCCCCGTGAACTCGCGGACTACGCGAAGGCGTTCGCCGGCCTGGCGAGGATGGCCGTCTACGGCGATGCGGCGCGGGCCCTGATCGAGAACTCGATCGACGCCTGCGGGTGAGATTTCGCAATTACGCGCAACTTCATTGAGGCCAACTCGCCCCCTTCCCTACGGTGATGGAACGTCACTCGGGGTGGTCATCAGCCCCCGGGTGACTCCCCAGCAGCGGGCCGCCGGGCCCTGACGCCGTGCGGCCCGCTGCCCTCCACAGCAGGCAAGGAGTGACGTCCCATGCCCCAGCAGCCTCTCCCGCACAAGCCATTGGCCCGCCAGCTCGCCGACCAGCTCGCCGACCAGCCCGCCGCCGGGGACAGCGAGCACGACAGCCCCGACCCGAGCCCCGGCCTGCTTGCCCGCTCGGATCAGGGCCTGGCCCGGTTCGCGGCCAGTATCGAAGACCAGCCGGACGACGACCGCTGACCGTGGACCGCTTACCCGGCCGCGACCCGTGGGGCTGGCGCCAGCAGCTGGCCGTCCTGCTCTACGTCCTGATCGTCAGTGTCCTCGTCATCACGCTCGCCATCGCCGGGACCCCCAGCTCATGATCTCCTCGCCCCGCTGATCTCGCAGGCTTCAGCGGGGGTGGGGGCACGAATCCGCCCGACCCTTCCCGGCAGTCGGCGGCGGAGTCGGCGCCGGAGGTTCTCGTCCCCCATGCACCCCCGGCGCCATCCACGCACCACTCGAACATGATCGAGAGGAGCACCATGCCCATCCTCCTGCCGTTCGCTGCACCCCGCACCGACTGGACCGCGCTCCGTAACTTCGCCGCCCTGCACGGACAGTTCCGCGTCTCTCTCACGCCCCGGTGCAACGTGGCCTGCTGGTTCTGCCACAACGAGGCCGATGTCCCCCCGCCCCTCACCCGCCTCGACCGGACCCAGCAGCCGCGTACCCGCCACTACGGGGCCGACGAGTTCCTGACCGTCATCAACGCCATGCAGGACGCCGGACTGCGGCGGGTGTTCTTCACCGGCGGGGAGCCGCTGACATCACCCCTTGCCCGTGACGTCCTGACCGGGCTGCGGCCGAGCGGCCCCGACGGCTCGTACACGCTGATCACCAACGGCACCCGGGTCCGCACCCATCAGGAATGGCTCGCCCAGACACCGCTCGACACGGTGAAGGTGTCGCTGCATTACTTCTCCGACGAGTCGTTCAAGGCCATCGCCGGGACCCGCATCGGAATCGACTGTGTCCTCGACGGCATCGAGGCGGCCCGCGAGGCATTCGAGCGTGTCGAGCTGAACTGTCTCCTTCAGAAGGAGAACGCGCACGAGGTCCGCGACATCCTCACCTTCGCCCTCGACCGCCGCATGCCGGTGCAGTTCATCGAGCTGGTGGGTACCGACTTCAACGAGGACCGCGCCAAGTCCGCGGTCCCCGCCGACGACATCATCAGCCACCTGCGGACCCTGACCAGAGACGAACGGACCGAGATCGCCGGGGTCGGCCAGGGGCGCCGAGTCTTCACCGTGGACGGGGTGGAGATCGACGTCATCCACCGCGACCTCGGCCGCCACCACGTCGGCCAGTGCGGCACCTGCCCCGTCCGCCCGAAGTGCGTCGAAGGATTCTGGGCCCTGCGCGCCGACCACGCCGGCGGAGTCCAGCCCTGCCTCCTTCGCGACGACCTCCGCCTAGACATCAAGCACCTTCTGGCCGCACCGGACCGCCTCGCCGAGGCCGTCGCCGGACACGTCACGGCCTTCACCGAGGGGACCCTGTGATCCGCACCGCGCTCCTTCCTGCCGCGTTCGAACCCACCCCGCACGACGAGCACCACGACGCCCCCTTCGTTGCCCTGGAAAGCGTCTCCGGCGTCGGGAAGTCCACGCTGACCGCCGAGCTCGCCCACCGCCTGAACGGGACCGGCATCCACACACTGGCCCCGCCCCACTCCGGCTGGTCCGACGAAGCCCATCGCATGCGCCCGCTGCCGAACCTGGCGTTCTACCTCTCCGGACTCCTGCACGTCTCCGACCGCATCCGCCGCGCCCTGGCCATCGGCCCCGTCATCGCCGACCGCTACGCGTCCTCGGTCACCGCCTGCCAGGCCACGATCCACGGCATCGACATCGCCGAAGTCGATCGCTTGATCGCCCCGTTCCGGCCTTACCTCGTCATCCCCGACCACACCTTCTACTTGCGGTGCTCCGAAGAAACGCTGCGAGAGCGCATGGCCGTCAAGGGCGACACCAAGCAGGACGACATCGACCTCTTCGCCATCCCCGGCCGCCTCAAGCAGCTCACCGCGAACTTCGAGGCCGTCGCCAAGGACGACCCCACCGCGATCATGCTGGACACCGACGGCCTCACCCCCGGCGACATCGCTGACCTGATCACCGCCCACCTGGAGAGCCACCGTGCTTAACCCGATCAACACCGACAAGGTCATCCGCGACGGCGGCGCCATCGGCCGCCTCCCCGACGAAATCCATTCCGGCGTCGCCTGGTGGATGGCGGCATGCTTCGTCATGACCACCCGCGCCGACCGCCTCGCGGTCGCTCACGACGGCAAGGCCGCCACCGCCGAGTTCTTCGACCGCATGTGCCAGGGCGCCATCAACGTGCAGCACTACGCATGCCTCGTCCTGGACCGGGGGATCGCCGGCCAGGACGAACTCCTCGCCACCATGAAGGAGCTGGACCGCGTCCCGGGAATGCGGGTCACCTCGGACCAGGACATCGTCACCATCACCCTCTACGACCGCGACGGCAACCCGCTGACCGAACAGACCGGCCTCCTCGTCATCCGCCGCATGATCGCCGAGGACCGTGTGCCGATCCCCGTCAACGCCGAATGCAAGGGCCGAATCCAGAGTTACGCGGAGGCGGCCGGGTGATCAACGCCGCCGACATCATCGAGTCCGGCACGAGCATCCTCTTCGTCACCCTGGATTCCCTCCGGTACGACGTCGCCCGCGCCACCACCCACGCCGGCCGCACCCCACACCTGGCCAAGCTCCTCCCCGGCGGCCAGTGGGAGGAACGCCGCACCCCGGGTAGCTTCACCCTCCCCGCGCACATGGCGTTCTTCTCCGGCTTCCTGCCCAAGCTCCCGCAGCCCGAGCAGCCCCCACGGCTGTGGGAGTGCCGCCCGCCGGCGTTCAAGGAAGTGGACCCCGCCACCTTCGTGTTCGACGCACCGAACCTGCTCACCGGGCTCGTCCAGCACGGGTACCGCACCGTGTGCGTCGGCGGCGTCACCTACTTCTCCCGCGAGACTCCGCTGGGCTCCGTCCTCCCGGATCTGTTCGATGAAGACCACTGGCGCCCGGAATTCTGCTCCCCCGAACCCGACTCCACCCGCCACCAGGCCGACGAAGCCCTCGCCCTCGCCCGCAAGTACGAGGACCGACCGCTGTTCCTGTTCGTCAACATCTCCGCCACCCACGTACCCCACGGCCACTACCTCGGCAACAGCGTCGACAGCTGGGCCTCCCAAAGCTCCGCCCTCGCCTACGCCGACGAACACCTTGGCCGCCTGGTCACTGGCCTTACCAGCACGAAACGCTGGCTCATCATCATCTGCGCCGACCATGGCGACGCCTTTGGCGAAGACGGTTACCACGGCCGCGGAATCGCACACCCCACGGTGATGAATGTGCCGTTCGCCGCCATGCTGCTCTAGTCCTCACTACGCTCGAACCATGGACGCACACCCCGAAGAAATGCGCTCCGCCGCCGTGGTGGTCGCCCGCGACGAGCACGGCCTGGTCGCGCTGCTCACCTCCCGCTTCCCCCGCCATGGCGGCGACTTCCTGTTCCTACCCGGCGGACGCATGGAGGCCGGCGAAGACCCCGAAGCCTGCGCCCGCCGTGAGCTGCGCGAAGAGGCCGGAGTCACCGCCTCCTCCTGGCGCCCGCTCGGCGCGTACGCCATCACCCTCGGCACCACCGCCCGCATTCACCTCTACCTCGCCGAAGGGCTGACTCTCGGCCCGCAGGAGCTGGAACCGTCCGAAGCGGACTTCAAGCTCACGTGGTGGCCTATGGCCGACGCCATCACCGCAGCCACCGAAGGCCGCTTCCTCCTCCAAGGCGGACCCCTCGCGCTCCTCCTCGCCGACCGGACCCGCGCCTGACCCCGCAAACAACGCCGGCTACGTAGGGCTGTGGCGGCCGCCCACGGGCAGCGTGCGGACGTTCCCAGCCCCATCGATGGCTTTGCGTAACCGCTGGGTCCCGAGCCTCTAACCGTCGTCGCAACACCACAGATCAGGTGGTGCGATGTTCGAGATCCGCAAGAATCGAGTGGCGGGCCGCGGGTAGCCTTCCCCTCGCCCCTGGCGCCACCTACCGGACACCAAAAGGGGGAGTCCTACCGTGCCCGACTCCACGCCTCCCACTGACCATCCGCCGGCGAGCGGGGATGTTACCTACGCCCCATGGGTGTTCGCCATCCTCAACCGACTCAACTACGGCGAGCGATCCCTCACGCGTGAAGACGCATTCAAGCCATGCCCTGATGCGGATCCGCCGATTACCTGGGTGGATGTCGAAGCATTCCTTGGGTCCGCTTTCATGGCTGACGTGAAATGGCTAAAGCCCTGGTTTGTTTATCCGTACACCAAAGATCCGAACAGGGCCGTTGTTCGGTACAGCCACAGAGACGGCGGCGATAGCGTATGGAAAAACGTCTCGATCCATAAGCATTTGCCAGCTACGCGTTCCCCTACATGGGGAGATGTCATCTCCCATGTACTCAAGAGCATGGCGGCCCTGTACCAGACATTTCCCAGCACTCGGAAATCTCCCGGTGGGCTCGTGACAGTACCCGATCCCGAGCATTACCCGCAGACAGACCCCGAGGGAAATAACGAGCTGGATCCTACCGGGAGTCGATCCCGCAGGAGATCGATCGACTACGGCGCGAGACCAGGTATTACCGGCGAGTGCATAACTTCTTCCAGTGGGGCCTGTTCGCCGCTGCGGTGACCATGTCGGTAACTGCCGCGGTCTATGACCCGCCGCAGCCTGGTAAAGCAATCCTGATTGGACTGGCGGCTTTCGTCAGCTTCACCACGGCAGTAACCGGATATTTCAAGTTCCGGGAACGTGCATTCAACTTGCAACAGACCTCCGATGCCATCGACCAGCAGGTCACTGCCTATGACCTGGGCATCAACCCCTACAACCAGGGGGATGCGGCGGCCAACCTGGAGCGGCTTGCCGAGACCGTGGAGTCGCTGCGCGTGGAACAGCGCAAGCGCGAGCAGCAGCTAGAGCAGCCCCACCAAGGACAGCAAGAAGTCATCTGACCCGCGCGTCCACACGACAGCGCCCCGCCGTCGACGTTGAGGGATGGACGCTGGTGGTGGTTACACGGGGCTTGGACGGCCGCCCACGGGGAGCATACGGACGTTCCCGGCGCCGTCCAGTGCCCGGCGCAGCCGCTGGATTTCCTCGTGCTGGGCGGCGAGCTGTGACACGGCGCGGGTACGGAACTCGGTGAGTTCGGTGATGGTGTCGTTCCGCTGGGCGACCCGGGTCCGCAGCTGGTCCACCTCGCCTTTCAGTCTGGTGATCTGTGCGTCCCGAGGGTCGATGATCTCCCCGGCTTCCTGCCGGGTGCGTACGAGCCGCTCGAACTCTGCGGCGTGGTGCTGGTACGGGCCGGGCCGCTCGGCCCCGGCCCGGTCCTTTTTCGGGTAGAAGCCGGTCCTGGACACGCCGGCCTCGGCGGCCAGGGTCCTCAGGTCGCACCGACCGCCGGGCGGGATCTCGCCCCGCAGCAGCCGGTCCATGGCGGCCCGGATGGCCTGCTCGTTGCGCTGCTTGGTCTCTTCGCTGATGCGTCCCATCACTGCCCCCTCGTGGTGCCGGTACCCATGTTGATGTCGATCTCGTTCAGGACCCGGGCGGTCCGGTCCAGGTCTGCGCGCACACGCTCGCGTGCCGCCGTGTGGCCGCGCGGGATGGTTCCCAGGAACACCTTCGTCTGGCGGGCGTTCTCCTCCCACACCGGCCGGTGGCACGGGTGGTGTGTGGC
Organism: Streptomyces sp. CA189; assembly: GCF_056428985.1. Classification (NCBI taxonomy): domain Bacteria; kingdom Bacillati; phylum Actinomycetota; class Actinomycetes; order Kitasatosporales; family Streptomycetaceae; genus Streptomyces; species Streptomyces sp. CA189. Next base: position 92,360 of record NZ_JBWJVM010000009.1, read on the forward strand.
CTGCGGGCAGCGCGAGGAATCGCACAGTCCGGCCATGGGCTGGGAATCCGCGGTGACCTCGGCCCCCGCGATCTTCAGGCAGAGCGCCTTGTGCGGGTCCTTGAACCAGCAGTAATTCGCGGCGCCGACGTGGAGGTACTGGGCCTGATGCCGCAGCAGGTTGACCAGCTGCCGGTCCGAGTCCATCGTCTTCGGGTCCCCCGCCACGTGCTCTTTCAGCGCGGTGTCCACGTGCGTGAAGGTGGCGATGACGTCGCGGGCGCCGGGGCCGGACGGCATGATCCCGGCCTGGAAGTCACGGAACGCGGCGGCCGTCAGCTCCATGCGGTGCTCGCTCTCCTCCTCCCCAACCTCGGCGAGGAAGATCCCCTGCGCGCCGCCGGGCCGGTGGGCGTAGCCCTCGGTCGTCGCGATGTGCACGTGCTTGAGGTGGATTTTCGCGGCGATCAGCCCGCCGGGCCGGTAGGCCAGGGCGATAGCCAGGGTTCGGCGGAGCGACCGCCCGTTAACTGGACCGTCCGGAATCGGCGTGAAACCGAGGCGGGCGCCCTCGGGCCCGTTCACCCACTTCCGGAACCTCTGGTAGGCCATCGACGTTTCGAGGGCTTTCATGCCGAACATAGCGCCGTGCAGTACACCGCCTCGGCGGGCGATCCGGGCCGCGAGCGCTACGGCCTTCCACGCTTCTTCGACCACCACCCACTCTTCTGGTGTACCTCCGAGCTCCTGCCCCTTGATCAGCCGGGATGCAAGGCGGTACCGCATGGCCCCGCTGTATGCGGGGGTGGGCGGGAGGCAGGAGTCTTCGGTGAGCTCGGCCAGCTCGCTGGCTCTCATCCCGCTGACGGCGGACGTGACCAGCATGCAGGCGTGTTGCACGACGCGGCCGAGGTGCCGCAGCTGGACACGGTCAAGGGGGAGCGTCCACGGGACCATGCCGGCGTTGTCTGCGCGCTGGACCAGGGCCGCCTGGCGGCCGCTGATGTCCTGTACGCCGACTTTGGTCACGGCATCTTCGAGGAGCGGGCGGAAAAGGTCCAGCTGCTGCCGGGTCATGACCCGGCAGCTGGCGCCCTCTCGCATGAGGTGGTCCAGGTTCACTTCGAGCAACGGGTCCGACGGCGACCATCCCTTGGCCGACAGGCGGCAAGCGATCTCCCGGTGAGCCAGGCGAGGGAGCGGGACGCCGTCGCGTACGTAGTTCCCGATGTTGTCGGAGAATCCGCGCTTCTGCTGGTCGGTCAGACGACGGTGTTGAATCATGGCGGCTTTGTCCGCCATGTGCGCATCATGCCGTTCGATCTCTTCGGCGACGTGCGGGCCGATCGTCTCGACCACCCAGAGCGCGGCGGACAGCATGGGCTGGAAAACGTGGTCCGGGACCGGGCCGACTTTGTTCCCTGGGTTCGGCTTGTGGCCGGTGACGTCGGCCGCCGTGCGACCGCCCCAGGGCTGGAAGCCCGGGGCGTAGGCGTCGTGGGTGAACAGCTCGCGGTACATGGCCAGGTACTGGATGGGGAGGATGTAGTTGATGACGGATGCCGGGGTCCGGTTGCCGTCACCTCTTGTGCGGCGGGACACCAGCGCGAGGTAGCGGTCGCAGTGTTCCTGTTCCACTTCGGTGAGGGTCCGGACGCCTTCGGCCGACAGCCAGTTCAGCCAGTTGGTCAGGTGCTGGACCATGTAGTACATGCCGCTGATCGCCCTCGGTGAGCGGAAGGCATCCGGCAGTACGGCGACCCGTTCATCGGCCGGGGCGAGAAACGCCAGGGCGAGCTCTTTCGCCATGACCCGCCACACCGGATCCACGATGACGGAGAAGTTCCACCGCAGTCGGAACCGGGCCAAGTACTTGGGGGCACCGGCCACCCCTGACAGGTCCCACAGGTCGTCATCGAACCGGACCCTCGGCGCTCCGGGCTTCAGCGTCAGCCCTGCCACCTGACAGACGTCCAGGCCCGCGAACAGCGACGGGTGGGCGGTGTGCAGCAGGTGGTTCATCGCGACCGTCATACGGTCATCTCCTCGGGGCGCAGGGGTACCTCGTCGTCGGTATCGCTCACGCTGGCGGCCGCCTGTTCCAGGACGGCAGCGGGGAAGGCGGCGAGGATGTCCCGGTCGAGTCGGTTGGCGTACGGGCCGAACACGGCCACGAACTGGGCGGTGGTCATCTGCCGGTACTGCCGTGCGAAGTAGGCGCGCAGGCGCAGCAGGTTCGGCGCGTGCCGAGGCGTGAACACGGCCAGGGGGCAGAGAAGGCACACCCATGGGCGGGCCGGGCAGGGTTTTCCGGCGGGCCCGTGGAGGCCGGCGAGCTGGTCTTTGCATGACGCGGTGAACACGTCACGCTCCCCGCTCAGGAGCTCGGCCAGGGCGTCATCGCTGACTCCGAGGCTGGCGGCAGTGGCGGGCAGGTCGGCCGCCGCGCGGGCCGCTGCCTCCAGGGTGAGCACCACCGGGGGGAGGGCCCGCCGCAGAACGTCGGCCTGGCTCTCCTCGATAATGGTTTCGACGGCGTCCATCTGGGCCGGGGTCTGCGCGGTCAGGTAGCGGTCGCCCTCCACGGCGGCCGTGTGGTTCGGGTCGATGGCCGCGTTACCCGTCCAGCCCTTACGGCTCAGGGTGTTCACGTAGGTCGTGCGGATCCGTGACGCATGGAGGTGCAGCGGCTTCCCGGCGTCATCGGCCAGTTCCAGACGCGCGGCCAGCCCGCTCGTCCTGACGGACTGGCTCTGTCCGCATTCGGCCTGCCCGGTAATGACGTACCCGGCTGCCCGGTCATCGCCAGGCCGGGAGGCGAGACGGACCCGAAGCCACAGTTCCCCACGGGCGTCCTCGGGTGCGTGCCTGCGCAGGAGGGCCGAGTGTTCCAGCCACCGCTCGATGAGCCGGACCGGGCGGCCGGTGAGGTTGACGGACTCGGGGCCGCGCCGGCCCTTGATGTAGTTCAGGAGTACGGAGGCGTCGCCGGACCACATCACGTCACCGAGACCCAGCCCAGAGATTCCGTCGGGCACCACTCCGGTGTAGACGCCGAACAGCATCCGATACGCGGAAACGATCTTTCCCGACGGGTACAGGGCATCTTGGATCTGGGCGCGGCCGATCCGTTCCACGCTGAAGCGAGCACAGCCAACGCTGGCCGCGAGCGCCCGGGTGGACATCGGCCCGTGCTCCATGAGTTCGTGGGCCACGTTCGCCGGGGTGATGCCACCCACGCGGGGATCCTGGCCCACTGCTGCGGACGCCACGGCCCGCTGATGATCTGCCCAGCTGTCTTGTATGACCGACCGCAGGGCATCGGTGATGCGCTGCCACTCGCCCTCACTGTAGGGCTGGAGCGGCGTGGTTTTGGGCCGCACCTTGTTGGGGCGTCCGTTCAGGAAGCGGACGACGTCCGGCGCCAGGGTGCCGCCTTTCTGGTGCGCGGTGCGGAGCAAGGTCCGCGTGACATTGGCACGGCCGAAACTTGCGGCCAGCCAGTACCGCATGAGGAGCGGGCGTGTCAGCTCGGACGTGCCGCCGGTGAATCCTTCGCCGGCCAGCCAGCGGACGAGTCCGCGCAGGCCAGCCGCGTATTCGATGGCGGTCTTCCGGGCCGCGATCGTTCCGTGCGGGTGGACCAGGTCGGGGAGCCCGGTGGCCAGCTCGGTGGCCAACCCCTGGTTCGGCAGGGTGTCGAACGCGGTCACGTACCGGCTGCCGTCGGGGAAGACGAATTCGATGCGCAGGGGGTCGTGGTGGATGTGGGCGGGCATCAGATGTCGGCTCCGAACTCGGTGTCGGCTTCGGCCTGGGCGTCATCGTCGTCGCCGGCCTGGCCGTTGCTGGCGTAGGCGTCGCGGTAGATCCGCTGTACGTCCAGGCGTCGCAGGTAGATTTCGGTGGTCGTCACGGAGGAGTGTCCGAGCAGGTCGCGCAGGATCATCAGCGGGTCGGTCTTGGTCAGGTAGAGGGCAAGGCCCGCGTTCCCGCTGGTGTCGGTGACCAGTGCGGCGGCGCGCTGGTAATAGCCCTTCACCAGGGCTTCCAGGGTCTCCATGGCGAAGGTGTGGCGGAGCATGTGGGCGTGGACCGTGGGGAATCGGGGTTCGTACCGTTCGCGGATGCGCTGCGAGGTGCGCCGGAACGTGGTGTCCCAGTCGACGAACGGGGTGCCGGTGGACTGCACGGCGATCATCGGTGACGTGCCGTCCGCGTTGACCAGTCGCAGGCGTTCGGCAGGGGTGAGGCTCCGCCACGGTGTCCGGTGACCGTTGATCCGGGCGCCCTCCCAGTCGGGTTTCTCCACCGTGAGCGGCGGGCCGATACGGGCCGCTGGCCGGTACGGGGTCCGGGTGACGGCGGCGTCCCGGTCCAGGTCCACGTACTGGCGGACGTCGGCCAGTGCCTGGTGGCTGGTCCAGGTGGCCCTGGCCTTGTGACCTTTCGTGGTGGCCTCGGCGATCGGGAACCACACCGGCACGGGGGTGCGGCGGGCGGGCAGGGCGGGGAGTTCGTAGGTGAGGAGGTAGGTGAACTCCTGGGCGCGCAGTCCGGTGGCCACGGCGAGGCTGCCCATGGCGGCGTTGCGGGACAGCTCCCGCCCCCGGAAGAAGCTGTCGGGTGCTCCGTCCGGGTCGAGACCGGCGAGGGCCCGCAGGAAGAGGTCCCGGAATCCGGGCTCCAGGTATTTCATGGTCGCGTGCGGTTTGGTCCGGCGGACGGACGCCGTGTTTCGGCGGGTTTCGACCGGCCTTGATTCCTTGGAGTACCGGGTGGCCATGGCGTACGAGAACGGGACCTTCGCGCAGTGATCATTGTCGACGGCCCACGTGTAGAAGCTGGCCACCACGTTGATCCGGTGGTTCCAGGTGGAGCCGTCCCAGCGTGCTTCGAGCGGGCCGGCGAGCCGGTGCTCCGCGAAGGCTCCGAGCGCGGCCCGCAGTTCCTCGCGGTCGGCGAACGGGTGGACCTGCTGCGCGGCCAGGAACTCCAGCCAGGAGCGGACGGCCTGGGCGTACGACTTCCACGACTTCGCCGCCGGTACTCCGCTGATCGGCAGTTCCCGCAGCCACGCGTTCACGGCGACCGTGGGGCGCGGTCCGTTCTCGTCCTCGAATCTCAGGTCGTCGTCGATCAGGACCGGCATGCCCTGGCGGATCAGGGGTTCTCGTTCCAAATCCCAGGACTCCCACCCGTCGCGGGTGAAGTAGGTGAGCAGCATGCCGACACCCTAGGTGAACCGACACCGTTGAGGGCAGTGGATAAGAACACCGTTGCACTATCCCCCTGCTGTCCAATGCGACAGTGTCAGAGTGCAGGGATTAATCCGTTCTGGAGCCAGGTGGAGTTCACCGTGGACGGCGGCCCGGTGGGCGCCCCGGCCCTGCGGGTGCTCTGCCTGGACGGCGGGCGCGCGGAGCTGGAGCGGCAGCTGACCCGGCTGTCCGACCTGGTCGGCGGTCCTCCCCGGGAGTCCTGGACCGTCGTACGCGGCTACGGGGACACCCTCCGGGCCATGGCCGGCTGCCCGGACCGGAGTCCCGCCGCATGCCGGCTGCCGGGCACCCTGCCGGGACACGATCCCCTGGGCAGGCTCGGCCGCGACTCCTACGCCGCCCGGTCCGACTTCTGGGCCCCGGACGGGCTGACCGAACCGGCGGCCTCGGCGGTACTGGCCGCCCTGCGGCGCTACGCCGGGAGCGTGCCGCGCGGCGGGTTCGGCGTGGTGCAGTTCGACGGGGTCTGCGGCGGAGCCCTCAACCGGATCCCGGCGCGGGACACCGCCTTCGCGCACCGCTCGGCCGGGTTCCTCGCCCAGTACCTCGTCTACTGGCCCGGCCCGGCCCCGGCCGCCGACATCGGCCGGCACCAGGACTGGCTCGACGGGCTCTGGCAGGACCTGCGGCCCTGGGCGGGCGGAGCCGCGTACCAGAACTACGCCGATCCGAAGCTGACCGGCTGGCGCGAGGCCTACTACGGGCCCAACCTGGCCCGCCTCGAAGAGGTCCGGCGCCGCTACGACCCGGACCGGCTGTTCCGCTTCCCCCAAGCCGTCTAGGTCGTCTCTTTCGGATCTTGCCGGTCAGGCCCGGCCCTCCCTCCCACCCCCGAAGAAGGAGACGGACATGCGACGTACGTTGACGGTGGCGGCGGCCACGGCCGCCCTGCTGCTGCCCGGCGGGCCCCTGCCCGAGGCCGAGGCCGGCACCGCCCCGGCGCCGGCGCCGGCGCCGGCCGCCGGCCGGTGGTCGGCCCGGGAGGCGGAGTCGTTCTGGACTCCCGACCGGATGGCGTCCGCGGTCCCGATCAGCCGCGGCGGCGCCCCGGCGGCGGTGGACGGGACCGGCCGGGACTTCGACGGCATCCCGGTCGTCGGCCGGATGTTCGTCATGAAGCGCGGCGGCGCGTACTTCTGCACCGCGAGCGTGGTCGCCTCCCCCGGCCGCGATCTGGTGCTCAGCGCGGCGCACTGCCTGCTCGGGACAGACGCCCGCCAGGTGGCCTTCGTACCGCAGTACACGGCCCGGAACCCCCAGCCGTACGGGATGTTCCCGGTCCTGCGCGACGCGCGCGGCCGCTCCAAGGTCTGGATCGACCCGCGCTACCGGAAGCTCGGCGCGGACAAGGGCGCCGCCCTGGACGTGGCCTTCGCCCAGGTCGGCCCGGACGCCGACGGCTTCCCCGTGGAGGACGTGGTGGGCGGCAACCGCCTGGTCACGGGCGCCACGTACGCGCACAAGAAGGTCTCGCTGATCGGCTATCCCGCGTCCGCCGCCCGGCCCCGGCTGTGCGTGAACCGGACGACCAAGTTCACCAGTACCGATCCGAAGATCCCCGGATCCTTCCTGCGGATCAACTGCACCGGCTATCCGGGCGGTACCAGCGGCGGCCCGTTCCTGACCGGCTTCGACGGGCGGACCGAGACCGGCAACGTGGTCGGGGTGATCGGCGGCTGGAAGACCGGCGGGGACACCGCCGACACCTCCTACAGCTCCTACTTCGGCGCCGACATCAGGAAGTTGTACGAGAAGGCTCTTGCCGGGGCGCGGGTGGCGTGAGCACCCGCACCCAGCGGGTGCGGCGCGGGTTGCCCACCGTGCGCGGGGTCGCCGGCAGCCCCTCCGCGGTCAGCGGTTCGGCGGGCGCGAGGCCGAGCTGCCGGCGCAGGTCCGCGAGGGCGGTGTGCACGGGCCCGAGGATGACCTCGGCCCGCGGATGGGCGTACGCGAGGGCGTGCGCGGCCGTCTCGATGGCCTCGGCGGTGTCCTCGGCGGCGCCCCGGCTCCACCCTCCGGGGGCCGCGTGCCCCCAGGGCGCGAGGGTGTCGTAGAGGTGGCAGGCGGCATCGGCCACGGCGTCGGCCTGTTCACCGACGCCGGGCGCCGCGATCGTCGGGAGCTCCATACCCGCTCAACGAGCGGAGCCCGCCCGGGGAACGAAGGCCGCCCGCGGTCACGCGGACACGGCCTGCAGCCAGAGCGGCAGCAGCAGGAGGGAGACCAGCGAACTCTTGATCACGACGGCGGCCGAAAGGTCCACGCCCACGTCGTAGCGCTGGGCGAAGATGAACAGGTTCTGGGGCGTCGGCATCGCGGCGATCAGCACGAGGTACGTGAGCCACTCGCCCCGGACCCCGAACAGCGCCCCGCACACGGCCCAGGCCAGCAGCGGGAAGGCCACGCACTTGAAGCCGATGAGCGCCAGCTCCTCCCGTGTGGTCCCCCGGACGTCGAGGCCGATGCCGCCGAGGTGCAGTCCGAGGGCGAAGAGGGCCACCGGCGAGGCGCTGTCGCCGATGAAGGCGGCACCGTCCAGGACCGCCTCCGGGACGTGCACGGAGAGCAGGTTGAGCAGGATCCCCGCGTTGCAGGCGAGGACCAGCGGGGTGACGAGCGAGGCGCCGACGGCGCGGCCCAGGCGCCGGGCGGGGCCGCCGCCCGAGTCGGGGCCGGTGCGGCCCAGTTCCATGATGGCGATGACGACGAGCGACAGGACGCAGACCTGGAAGAGCAGCACCGGGAAGATCGGCGCCGCCGTGCCGAAGAAGGTGATGAAGACGGGGACGGCGAAGTAGGCGGTGTTGACCTGGACCCCGGCCATCACGCGCAGCGCCACGGCCCGGGGGTCGCGCAGTCCGGCCACCGTCGAGGCGGCGGCGACGGCCGCGACCGCGAGGGCGGCGGCGGCCGCGTAGCCGCCGATGGCCCGCCGGTCGAAGAGGGCGGAGAGGTCGGCGGCGTAGATGTTGCCGAACAGGTAGCACGGGACGGCGAAGAGGAAGGCGTAGTCGGCGAAGGCCTTGGAGGCCTCGGCGGGGACCGCCTTGCGGCGAGCGAGGAGCACGCCGGCGCCGAAGGCCAGCGCCACCGGTATCAGTTTCTCCAGCGCGGCCGCCCCGCCCATGCGTACCCGCTCCCGCCGTTCAGTGATCGTCCACGCCCGGCGCAGTCTATGCCGAGCGACTGCGGCGGCCGGGTCGGGTCGGGGCGGGGACACATACGCTGGACCGATCATGAGCGAGCGAGCCCGATTCCGATCCCTCTTCCGAGCCCGGCCCGGATCCCGGTCACCGTCCGGATCCCGGTCACCGTCCGGGTCCCGGTCACCGTCCGGGTCCCAGCCCGGATCGCCGTCCCGATCCGCGCCGGTCGCTCCGGACGCCTCCCCCGCCCCGCGGGCTCCGCGCGCGCGGGGGCAGTTCGCGGTGGCGCTGCGTACGCCCGCGCGGGCCGCCGAGCCGCTGCTCGCGCAGGCGCCCGAGGCCTGGCAGCGGATGCTGCCGTACGCCGTGACCGCCGTGTGCGTGATGACGCTGCTGCCGGTGACCATCGCGGTGCTGACCAACGACTACCAGGCGGGCGGCGGCTGGGCCGGTGCGCTGGGCGTGGCCCAGACCCTGCCGCTGCTGCTCGCCGTGACCCGGCCGCTGCCGGCGTGGGGCACGGTGCTGCTCGCCGACACGGTGGGGGCCGTGGTGCTGACCCAGGCCGACCGGGTGGCCGGGCACGCCTGGCCCTGGACCCCGATGGTGATCATCGGCTACCTGGTGCTGATGGCCTGTCTGGGGCTGCGCGAGTCCATCCGGACCCTGGTCGGGGTGTGGCTGGTGACCGGGGTGACCGGGGCGGTGCTGAGCGCCTTCCAGCCGGACCGGGTGACCAACACGGTCGCCCTGCTGTTCGTACTGGCCGGGGTGGTGCTCGCACTGACGGGTGCGCTGCGCGGGCTCGGTGACGCACGCCAGAAGATCGCCGAACAGGAGGGAATCAGCGAGGCCGAACGGGCTCGGCGCACCCTGCTGGAGGAACGGGCCCGGATCGCACGGGAGTTGCACGACGTGGTGGCCCACCACATGTCGGTGATCACCGTGCAGGCGGATTCGGCGCCGTACCGGCTGCCCGGCATGGCGGAGCCGGTGCGCGAGGAGTTCGCGGCGATCGCGTCGAGCGCGCGCGAATCGCTGGGCGAGATGCGGCGGCTGCTGACGGTGCTGCGCGGGGACGAGGCGAACGGCGCCGACCGGGCCCCGCAGCCGGGGCTCGGGCGGTTGCAGCAGCTGGTGGAGGCGACCGTACGGGCCGGGCAGCCGGTGGAGTTGGCGCTGGCCGCGGGCGCGGCCGGGGCGGCGCCGCCGGCCGTGGACCTGTCGGCGTACCGGATCGTCCAGGAGGCGCTGGCCAATGTCGTGCGGCACGCGCCGGGGGCTTCGACACGGGTCTCGGTGACCTTCGACGAGGAGGAGATCCTCGTACTGGTGGTCAACGGCCCCGCGCGGGACGCGGTGGTGGAGGTGGAGACTTCGGGCACCGGGCACGGGCTGGTGGGGATGCGGGAGCGCGTACGGTTGACGGGCGGGACGCTGGACACCGGTCCGCTGCCCGACGGCGGCTTCCGGGTCGCCGCCCGTATGCCCATCAACACCGCTCCCAAGGAACCAAGTTGACCATCCGCGTGATCATCGTCGACGACCAGGCCATGGTGCGGGCGGGTTTCGCCGCGCTGTTGTCGGCGCAGGCCGACATCGACGTGGTGGGTGAGGCGCCCGACGGACGCCAGGGGATCCAGGTCTCCCGCACCGTCCATCCCGACGTGGTGCTGATGGACGTCCGGATGCCGGAGATGGACGGGCTCAGCGCCGCCCGCGAGCTCCTCGATCCCCCGCCGGGGGTGGTGCACCGGCCGAAGGTGCTGATGCTGACCACCTTCGACATCGACGACTACGTGTACGAGGCCCTGCGCGCGGGGGCCTCCGGCTTCCTGCTGAAGGACGCCCCGCCGGCAGATCTGATCGCGGCGGTACGGGTGGTCGCCTCGGGCGAGGCGCTGCTGGCTCCGTCGGTGACCCGGCGGCTGATCGCGGACTTCGTCGAGCGGCGGCCCGCGCCCCGCCGGAACCCGGCGCTGCGGCTGAACGGGCTGACCCCGCGGGAGACCGAGGTGCTGGAACTGATCGCGCGCGGGCTGTCGAACCAGGAGATCGCCGGCCACCTGGTGGTCGCCGAGCAGACGGTCAAGACCCACATCGGGCGGGTGCTGGGCAAGCTGGACCTGCGGGACCGGGCCCAGGCCGTGATCTTCGCGTACGAGGCGGGGCTGGTGCGGCCGGGCGAAGGCGGCTGACCCCGGCCGCTGACACCCGCCGCTGACCGCGGCCGCTGACCGCGGCCGCTGATCCCTGCGGCCGATCCGCGTCCCACCCGTCGGCCTCCTCCACCCCCTACCGGGGTATGACATCCGACTTGGCTCCACGGTGCGACGCCCTCTTCGCCACCTCCTTCTTACCTTCCTCCTCGTCACGAGGAGAGGAGAAGGGGCATGCGCCGCTTCGCAAGGACACTGGCCGCGGCCGCGCTGGCGTGGGCCGTCGTCGCGGGGACCGCGGGATGGGCCTCCGCGGGCACGGAGTCCGCCGTCACCGGGCCGCCGCCGGGCACCGCCGCCTGGCGGGCCGACGCGGTGTCCGGGCGGCCGCTGCCGGATCCGGCTCGGGCGACGCCGTCCGAGGTCGCGCGGTTCTTCGCCGGGCTGGACGGGTCCCGGGCCCGGGACCTCGTACGGGCCTACCCGCTGGTGGTGGGCAATCTGGACGGGGCTCCGCTCCCGCTCCGGTACGAGGCCAACCGGCTGGCCGTGCTGGCGACCGGCGAGCCCCGCTTCGCCTCGCTGGCCGCACCCGGCCGGCAGCTCCTGGCCTTCGACCCGCGCGGGCGGGGCACCGTCGCCGAGGTGTTCGGGGACCTGGGGCGGGCCGCGCACGTGTCGGTGATCGTGCCGGGCTCCGACAACGACGCCACCACCTACGACCGCCCGCGGGCCGCGTACACCGGCCCGGCGGGCATGGCCCGCGCCCTGCGGTCCGCGACCGGGGAGTCGGCCGCCGTCATCGCGTGGACCGGCTACACCACGCCCGTCGGGGTGGGGCTGGACACGGCCCGCGGGCGGCTCGCGGAGGCGGGAGCGGTCCGGCTCGTCCGGTTCACCGAGGGGCTCGACGCGGTCGGCGCACCCGCCCCGGTGCTGTTCTGCCACAGCTACGGCTCGGTGGTCTGCGGGCTGGCGGCCCGGCACACGGACGCCACCGACATCGTCGCCTTCGGCTCCCCCGGGATGCGGGCCGACAGTGTCGAGGGCCTGCGCACCGGCGCCCGCGTATGGGCGGCGCGCGGGCCCTCCGACTGGATCGCCGACGTGCCCAATGTGGAGTTCGCCGGGCTCGGCCACGGCGCCGATCCGACCTCGGCCGCCTTCGGCGCCCGCCGGATCGACGCCGCCGACGTGGCGGGCCACACCGGCTACTTCAACCCCGGCACCCGGTCCCTGAACGCCTTCGCCTCGATCGCCACGGGAGCGGGCCGATGAGTACGGACCGGATGAGTACGGACCGGGTGAGTACGGACCCGACGAGCACGGTGGGGAGCAGGCCGGCGAGCGCGCCGTCCGTCCTCACCCGGGCACGGGCGGCCGCCGGCCGGATCGACGCGAAGACCCCCGCCCACCGGGACCGGGCGATCGACGGGCTGCGGGCGCTGGCCCTGCTGGCCGTTCCGACCGGGCACTGGCTGCTCGGCGGGTTCACCCTCGACTCCGACGGGGCCCTGCACAACGCCAGCCCGCTCTCCGCCTTCGGCGGCCTGGCCCCGGCCAGTTGGGTGCTGCAGATGCTCGGCGTCTTCTTCCTCGTCGGCGGCTACGCCTCGGCGCTCTCCTTCCGGCGGCACACCGGCTCGGCCGGAGCCTGGCTGAAGGGCCGGATCGTCCGGCTGGGCCGGCCGGTGCTCGGGGTCACGGCGGTGTGGGCGCTGGCCGCGCCCGTGCTCTACGCGGCCGGCGTTCCCGAGGCCACGCTGCGGACCGGGGCGAAGCTGGTGATCCAGCCGCTGTGGTTCGTCGGGGTGTACGTGGTGGTCACCGCGCTGACCCCGTACTGCGTGCGCGCCGCGCACCGGCTCGGCGGCTGGGCGGCGGCCCCGCTGCTCGCCTCGGTCGCGGTGGTGGACTTCCTGCGCTACGGGCCCTTCGCGGACTCGGTGCCCGGGTGGGTGGCGCTGGTGAACATCCTGCCGGGCTGGCTGTTCGCGTACCAGCTCGGCGTGGACTGGGGCGAGGGCCGGATCGGCCGGCGCGGGGGGTGGCTGCTGCTGGCGGGCGGGGCCGCGGTGTTCGCGGCCCTGCTGGTGGTCTTCCACTACCCGGCGTCGATGGTGGGCGTGCCGGGCGAGGCCCGCACCAACTCGCATCCGCCGTCGCTGCTGGTACTGGCCCTGGCCGCGACCCAGTCGGGGGCGGCGATCCTGCTCCGTGACCGGCTGGCGCGGCTGCTGGCCCGGCCGCTGCTGTGGGCGCCGGTGGTCGTGATCAACCTGTGCGCGATGACGATCCTGTGCTGGCACCAGACGGCGATGCTGGCGGCCGCCGTACCGGGGTCGTTCGCGGGCGGGCTGGCCGGGCTGACGACGGCGCCGGACAGTGTCGGATGGATCGTGGCGCGGATGGCGTGGATGCCGGTCTTCGCGGCGCTGCTGGTGGGAATCGCCCGGTACGCGCGCCGGTTCGAGCAGCCCTGGGCGCGGGCCACGGCGGTGCGCCGGACCGCGGCGGGCCTGCTGGCGGCCGGGTTCGCGGTGTTCGCGCTGGGGCTGGCGTAGAGGGGCGGCCGGAGCACCCGTACGAAACGAGAGCGCCGCTCCCTTCGGGGAGCGGCGCTCTCGTGTGGTGTCGCGTGGGCGGCGTGCACGGCCCTCGGCAGACCGTCAGTGGGCCTTCGGCGAGCCGTCAGGCGATGGAGGCGGCCACGATCGCGGCGACCGCGAGGTTGCAGGAGGCCGTCACCCACACGGCGGGGTGCGGCTGGGGGTCGACCACGATGGCGCCGAGCTTGCCGGGGGTCACCAGGTCCAGCACCAGGAAGGCCACGGCCATCAGGACCAGGCCGAGGATGCCGAACGCCGCCGTGGAGACCAGGCCCTTGCCGAAGTCCTCGTACGTGGTCCAGATCGAGGTGAAGACGATGCCGCCGATGCCGAGCAGCGCCGAGGAGAGCATCACGGAGGCGTTCCGGTTGCGCTCTTCCCAGATCTGCTTCGGCAGCTTGCCGGGGGTCAGCACGTCCACCAGGACGATGCCGAGGATGAGCAGCACCAGGCCGACGCCGCCGAATGCGGTGGTGCGGCCAAGTCCGTTGATGATGTCGCTCATTGGGAAGCCGTCTCCGGGGTGGGGTAGGAAGTACGTCGCGTGCCTGTCGTCGCGGTGGCCGAATCTATCGCACGGCATCGCACCCGACCATGGGGAGGTCAGGAAATGGCGGAGCTCAGGGCGGCGCGGCCCGGGGAGGCCGGAGCGCTGACGGAGCTGGTGATGCGCTCCAAAGCGCACTGGGGGTACGGGGCGGAGTTCCTGGCCGCGTGCGCGCCGGATGTGCGGATCGGGGCCGGGGACGAGGTCCGGCGTCGGATCGTGGTCGCCGAGGCCGCGGCCGGGGCGGCTGGGGCGGCTGGGGCGGCTGGGGCCCGGTCCGGCGAAGGCCCGGCCTCGGTGCTCGGGCTCGCTTCCCTGGAGGGGGAGCCGCCGCTCGGGCGGCTGGGGCTGCTCTTCGTCGAACCGGCCGCCATCGGCGGGGGCGTGGGGCGCCTGCTGTACCGGGACGTGCTGCGGCGCGCCGCCGGGCTCGGCTTCCGCCGGCTGCTGATCGACGCCGATCCGCACGCCGCCGGGTTCTACCGGGCGATGGGCGCGGTGGCCCCGGGTCCGGTTCCGGACACTCCCGGCGGGCTGGTGCGGTTCGAGGTGGCGCCCGTGCCCCTGGCCGGCTGGGCCCGGGCCTGGACCGGCGGCCGGGCGGCCGTGCACGTGGGCAACGTCGCCGAGTACAACGCCCAGTTCGCGGACGCCTCCCTGGACCGGGAGCAGCGGGCCGCCCACCACTACGCCTGTCTGGCCGCCTTCTACAGTCCGCGCCCCGCCGCGCTGGTGCTGCCGCGCCCGGTGCCGCCGGGCTGGATCTCCCTGCTCGGGCGCCAACTGGACTGGCCCGCCGGGGTGGAGGTCTACGACGGGCTCGCGGAGCGCGATCCGGGCCTGTCGGACGCCGTACGGGCCCGGCCGGCGCTGGCCGCACGGCTGACCGGGACCGGGCCCCAGGCCGGGACCGGCACCGAGCCCGAGGCCGTTCCCGGGGCGCCCCTCGTACCGTGGGGCCTGACCGCCCCCTTTGCCCGGTTGGCGCGACGCCCCTGGCGGCCGGACGAGCTCCGGTACGAGTCGAAGTCGGCGGCGCACGGGCTGTTCGGCCGGATCCTCGCGGAGGGCGGGCACCCCGCGATCGCGCTGCCCGCGCAGTGGCGGGCGCGAACCCGGCGGTCGGCGGTCCGGCTGCTGGCGTCCCGGACCGGGGCGGGCGAGAGCACCGTTCTCAAATCGGAGCACGGTGTCGGGGGCTCGGGCACCACGGTGCTGACCCCCGAGCGGGTCCGCGCGGCGGGCGGGGCCCGGGCGGTGGTGCGGGCGCTGCCGCGCGGACCGCTGCTGGTGGAGGAGTACGTACGCGGTCCGGCGGATCCGGCCGAGCCGCGGGACCTCACGTACGACGGGTTCGTAGACCCGCGGGGCCGGGTGTACGAGGTCGGCGGGGCGGTGATGGACGTGACGGACGGCAGGTACCGCGGGGCGACGGTGGGTCCGGGGGTGGTCCCCGGGTGGGCGGAGGAACCCCTGCTGGCCTTCGGCCGGGCGGTGGGCCGGGAGCTGTCGGCCGCGGGCTACCGGGGCTGGTTCGACGTGGACTTCGTCGCCGACGGTGCGGGACGGCTCGCCCCGACCGAGACGAACCTGCGA
This sequence comes from Streptomyces sp. CA189, assembly GCF_056428985.1. Classification (NCBI taxonomy): domain Bacteria; kingdom Bacillati; phylum Actinomycetota; class Actinomycetes; order Kitasatosporales; family Streptomycetaceae; genus Streptomyces; species Streptomyces sp. CA189. The sequence goes on from NZ_JBWJVM010000009.1 coordinate 107,678, forward strand.
CTGACCGGGCCGTCCGTCGCCTTCGTGGTGGCGGCCCGGCTCGACGAACTGCGGGGCGCGGGACACTTCGTACGGATCGCCGACGGGGTGGAGCTGGGCGCCCGGCTGCCGGAGGCGGCCTTCGACGAACTGTGCGAGCGGCTGGCCCGCCGGTGCGCCGGGATCGGCGCGGTGTTCCTCCCCGCCATTCCCACCGGCGCCTTCGAACCGGCGCCCTGGATGGGCGCCCTGGTGGCCGCGAACGGCAGGGAGCTGCTGGACGCGGCCGAGCGGCTGGTGCGGGCGGAGGCACTGTCCGCCGGGGCGATGTTCGAGCAGCCGGCCGGGCCTCAGCCGGCCGCTTCCCGGGCCGCGCCCGGGTCCTCGTCGAAGGCGCTGAGCGGCGGGCGGGAGGCGTAGACCGCCACGATCCCGGCGGCGATCATCAAGGGGATGTTGAAGGCGTAGACGAGGGCGGCCTGTTGGGGCCAGTCCTGCTTGGCCGCGAGCCGGTAGAAGTTGTCCTGCGGCCACCAGGCCACCAGCAGGTAGACGATGGCCAGGTGGGCCGCCGCGGTGATGCCGGGGCCGCGGCGCCCGTGGCGGTGCATCCGGGACCGGCCGGCGAACAGGAACCACACACCGGCCGCGAACGCCCAGCACTCGAACATGTAGAGGAGGAAGAAGAGCGTCGCGTACGGGTTCGGGACGCCGGAGAGGTCCGTGGAACCGGGCCAGAGAATCATGGTCAGGAGCATGGTGAAGCCCGCCACCAGGACCAGCCCGACCGCGATGAAGAAGATGACGCCGGCCCATCCGGCGATATTGGGCCCCCCGAACCCGCGCGTGTACGTGCCGCCGTACTTGCTCCCGCCGCCGCTCTCGCCGCCTGCGGCCCGTCCCGGCGGCATCGGGAGCGCGGTCCGCTGCTCGCGGCCGGCTCTGTCCCGGGGGATCCTGGCCAGCCGGAACACCGCGCTCGGCATCGTGGCCCCCGGGAGCCTGCCCGCCAGGTGGCGGCGGAGCTCCCCTCCGTCGGGGAGGTCGGAGCCCGGGGGCCAGGTGTCCTCCTCCGCGGCCGGGGCGAGGAAGGCGACGAGCCCGGGCCGCGCGTTCACCCCCGTACCGGCGCCCTTGACCTCGGCCAGGAGTGCGCCTCCCACCGCCTCGTGGCTGCGGATCGCCGACTCGACGGGATGCGGGTCGAAGGCCTGGCCGTCCGCGGTGAGCCGGTCGCGGATCCGGCCGCGGAACTCTAGGAGCCCGTCTGGGCGCAGCACCCCGAGGTCACCGGTCGGGACCGGTTCGCCGCCGCCGGGCATGGTGAGGTGGATCTCCCCGTCGCGCACGTCCAGTGCGCAGCCGGGGAAGGCCGTTCCGATCAGCGAGAGCTCCTCGGCCCCGTCCAAGGGGCCTGCGAGTTGCGGGAGTTCGAACCGGGCGCCGATGCCCGCCGCTTCGGTGGGCCCGTAGACGTTGAGCAGCCGGGCGCCGGGCCGCAGCCGGGCGAGGAGGACGGCCTGCTCGTCGAGGTAGAGGCGGTCGCCGGTGACCGTGACCATGCGCAGGGACCGCAGCCCCTCGTCGGGGCGGCGCAGGGTCCGCGACAGGGAAGCCTCCCGGTCGCGCACGAGGAGCTGGGTGGCGGTGCCCGGGTCGGTGTGCAGGACGGTGACCCGTTCGGCGTCGACGGCGCGGCGCAGCGATTCGGGCGTCCAGCGCGGGCCTTCGGGTAGGACGAGGGCCCCGCCCTCGCAGAGCGCCCGCGTCCATCCGGCAGCGAAGCCGGTGAGGTCGGGGGCGGCGGTGATCAGGTGCCGGTCCTCGGGAACCGGCCCCACCACCCGGGCCCACCCCTCGTGGGCGGCGAGGAGCCGGTCGTGGGAGACGGGGACGGCCCGCCGGTCCGCGCCCCCGGTGAACAGCACGGCGGCCGTGTCCCCTCGGGGAGTCCGGTCCGGCGGGTCGGTGGGCAGCCCGCCCGTGGCGGCCTCGTGCTGCGCGCCGAGGCGGATCACCCGCAGGCCGCCGCCGTCGTCGAGGCGGGCCTGGTCCGCGGAGTCGGCGAGCAGGACGGAGGGCCGGGCGGCGGCGAGCTGGCGCTGTCCGGTGCGCGGGTTCTCCACGTCGATGACGGTGTAGGCGGCGCCGGCCTTGAGGATGCCGAGGAGGAGGACGAGGAGCTCGGCCCGCGGGGTGGAGCCCACGGCGACGACGGCCCGTTCGGGCAGTCCGGCGCCGATCAGGTGATGGGCCAACTGGTTGGCTCGTGCGTCGAGTTGCCCGTAGGTGAGACTGCCGGTGCCCGCGGCGAGGGCCTGGGCCCCCGGGGTGTCGCGCACCCAGCGTTCGAAGCGGGAGAGAACGGTGTCGGCGGCGCGCCGGCCGGAGTGCGTGAAGGACTCTGATCCCTGCGTCATGGACCGATTCTGGCACCGGGCACCGACAGGCACGAGGGCCCCGAAATTCCCTCGTACGAGCGAGGGTTGATCCACTATCGTCCTGCGCTGGTACCCGGCCGGCACCGGCCGGGTACCGGTGAACAGGTTTCGAGTGGTCGGAGGCAGCATGGCCAAGGAATTCCAGGTGACGTACGACTGTGCCGACCCGGGCGCGCAGGCGGCGTTCTGGGCGCAGGCACTGGGCTATCGCGTCCAGTCGCCGGCGGAGGGCTCCGCCGACTGGGCGGCCATCTCGGATCCGGACGGCAAGGGGCCGCGGCTCTACTTCCAGAGGGTCCCGGAGGCCAACACGGCGGCGAAGAACCGCCTGCACCTGGACGTGCGCTCGGCACCCGGCCTGAAGGGGGACGAGAGGATGGCCGTGCTGGAGGTGGAGGCTGCCAGGCTGGAGGAGCTGGGCGCGAAGCGGCTGTACCGCCTGGAGTCCGATGAGGAGAACGAAGGGATCATCGTGATGACCGATCCCGAGGAGAACATCTTCTGCCTCGACTGACCTCTCGATCGACCTGTCGAACAGGGTTCCCGGTCACCCCGGGGCCACCTGCCCCTTGACCTCAAGTTTGCTTGAGGTCCTACCGTTCACCTCATGGATATGGAAGTCACCGCCTGGACCTCGCTCCACAGCGCGATCAACGCCCAGCAGGACCGGCGCCCGCTCTCGCGCGCCGGGCTGCGCCGGATCGCCGCCTTCGCCCGCCCGCACCGGCGCGGGCTCACCTTCTTCCTGCTGCTCAGTGTGGTGACCGCGCTGCTCGCGGTGGCCACCCCGGTCCTCGCGAGCCGCGTGGTCACCACGATCGTCGAGGGCCGCGAAGGCGGTACGGTCACCCGCCTCGCCCTCCTGATCGCGGTGATCGCGGTCGCGGAGGCGGGGCTGGGGCTGGTCCTGCGCCGGCTCTCGTCCACCCTCGGCGAGGGGCTGATCCTGGATCTGCGCACGGCGGTTTTCGACCACGTGCAGCGGATGCCGGTGGCGTTCTTCACCCGGACCCGCACCGGGGCCCTGGTCAGCCGGCTCAACAACGATGTGATCGGCGCGCAGCGGGCCTTCAGCAACACCCTGTCGGGGGTGGTGTCCAATACCGTGACGCTGCTGCTGACCCTGACCGTGATGCTGGGCATCTCCTGGCAGATCACGCTGCTGGCCCTCGTGCTCCTGCCGGTGTTCGTGCTGCCGGCCCGCCGGATGGGGGTGCGGATGGCGGCCTTGCAGCGGGAGGCTTCGGCGCTCAACGCGTCGATGGGCACGCAGATGACCGAGCGCTTCTCGGCGCCGGGCGCCACCCTCGTCAAACTGTTCGGACGGCCCGACGAGGAGTCGGCGGAGTTCGCGGCGCGCGCCGCCCGGGTGCGTGACATCGGGATCCGTACGGCGATGGCCCAGTCGGCCTTCATCACCGCCCTCACGCTGGTCTCCGCGCTGGCCCTGGCGCTCGTGTACGGGCTCGGCGGCCACTACGCGCTCGCCGGCACCCTGGACGCGGGCTCCGTGGTCGCCCTCGCCCTGCTCTTGACCCGGCTGTACGCGCCGCTGACCGCGCTCGCCGGGGCGCGGGTCGAGGTGATGAGCGCGATGGTCAGCTTCGAGCGGGTCTTCGAGATCCTCGACCTGAAGCCGCTGATCGCCCAGAAGCCGGACGCCCGCCGGGTGCCGGAGGGGCCGGTGGCGGTGGAGTTCGACAAGGTCTCCTTCGGCTACCCCTCCCCCGACAAGGTGTCCCTCGCCTCCCTGGAGGAGGTCGCGACCCTGGACGCGCGGGGCGGTACCGAGGTGCTGCACGAGGTGTCCTTCCGCGCCGAGCCCGGGCAGATGATCGCCCTGGTCGGTTCCTCGGGCGCCGGGAAGTCGACCATCGCGCAGTTGCTGCCCCGGCTGTACGACACGGACGCGGGTGCGGTCCGCCTCGGCGGGGTCGACGTACGGGACCTCACCGCGGACTCCATCCGCGAGACGCTGGGCATGGTCACGCAGGACGGCCACCTCTTCCACGAGTCGGTACGGGCCAACCTGCTGCTGGCCCGCCCGGAGGCCGGGGAGGACGAGATCTGGGAGGCCCTGCGCCGCTCCCGGCTCGACGGGCTCGTGGCCTCGCTCCCGGACGGGCTGGACACGGTCGTCGGCGAGCGCGGCTACCGGCTCTCGGGCGGGGAGCGCCAGCGGCTGACCATCGCCCGGCTGCTGCTGGCCGGCCAGCGGGTGGTGATCCTGGACGAGGCCACGGCCCACCTGGACTCCACCTCGGAGGCGGCCGTCCAGGAGGCCCTGGCCGAGGCCCTGGCGGGCCGGACCGCCGTGGTGATCGCGCACCGGCTGTCGACGGTGCAGGCGGCCGACCTGATCCTGGTGGTGGAGGACGGCCGGATCGTGGAACGCGGCACCCACGCCGAGCTGCTGGCGGTGGGCGGACGGTACGAGGAGCTGTACCGCACCCAGTTCGCGGCGGTCGGCCCGGACGGCGACACGACGGCCGCGGATGCCGTTCCGGGCGGCGCGGCGGCGGTCTCCGGCGGATGATGGCCAGCGGGGCGGCCGGCACCGGCCCCCCGGAACCACTGGCCACCGGAGTCAGGAGCAGCCGATGGACATCAAACTGGAATTGGTCGCCGTACCGGTCACCGACATCGACCGGGCCAAGGCCTTCTACGAACGCCTCGGTTTCCACGCCGACCACGACATCACGGTCAGCGAGGAGATCCGCTTCGTCCAGCTGACCCCGCCGGGCTCGGCCTGTTCGATCGCCATCGGGAAGGGCCTGACCCGGATGACACCGGGTTCGCTGGACAACATGCAGGTCGTGGTCGCGGACATCGAGGAGGCCTTCGCCGATCTCAAGGGCCGGGGCATCGAGGTGACGGAGATCGAGGACATGCCCTGGGGCTCCTTCGTCTACTTCTCCGACCCCGACGGAAACGGCTGGGCCGTCCAGCAGCCGACCCCGCGCACGGCCTCGGCGGGCTCGGCGGGCTAGCCCGGCGCGACCTCTCGGCGACTCCCGCGGCGGCCACGTGGAGCCCGGTGGGCGGGATCGGGTCCCGCACCGGTGGAGACTGGCCCCGGGGGACATCTGAGGGACCGTCGGAAAGGGAGTAACGCCATGAGCACCGTCGCGCTGCTGGGGACCGGAATCATGGGATCGGGGATGGCCAGAAACCTGCTGCGGTCCGGGCAGGAGGTCCGGGTCTGGAACCGGACCCGGGAGAAGGCGGCCGCGCTGGCCGCCGACGGTGCGGTGGTCGCCGACAGCCCGGCCGAGGCGGTGGCCGGGGCGGACGTGGTGATCACCATGCTCGCCGACGGTGCGGCGGTGGCCCGGGCCATGGCCGCCGCCGTGGACGGCCTCAGCGCCGGTCAGGTGTGGGCGCAGATGGGCACGGTCGGTCTGGCCTCGCTCGAAGAACTGGCCGCCTTCGCGGGGGAACACGGGCTGGTCTTCGTGGACGCCCCGGTGCAGGGCACCCGTCAGCCCGCCGAGGCCGGGACCCTGGTGGTGCTGGTCGGCGGCCCGGCCGACCCCCGGCTGGACCCGGTCTTCGCCGCCGTCGGGAGCAAGGTGCTGCGGGCCGGGGACGAGCCGGGGGCCGCGACCCGGCTGAAGCTGGCCACCGTCGGGTACGCGATCACCGTGACGGCGGCGATCGGCGAGGCCCTGGCACTGGCCGAGGGGCTGGGGGTGGACCCGGACCTGTTCGCCCGGGCCGTGTCCGGCGGGCCGATGGACAACCCGTACCTCCAGGCCAAGATGCGGGCCGTGCTGGACCGGGACTTCACGCCGAGTTTCACGGTGCGCGGCGCCGAGAAGGACACCGGCCTGATCGCCGAGGCCGCGGAGTCGGCCGGGGTGTCGGTCGACCTGGCCGTCGCCGCCCGGGCCCGTTTCCACCGCGCCGACGCCCTGGGCCACGGCGACGAGGACATGGCGGCCGGCTACTTCGCGGGCTTCCCCGACCAGCCCTGAGGGACGGCCCCGGCCCGGTGAGCGGGCCTCAGCCCTCGTACGGGTGGGGGCGGGTGCGCAGGGTGTGGCCGTGCCGCAGGCCCTCGCGGAAGGCCGCCTCGTACGCCTGGTCGCCGAGGGCGCCGCGCGCCGTACGCTCGAACTCCTCCCTTACGGAGGCAAGTTCGGGCGTACCGCGCTGCGGGTGGCCGACCGCCTGCCAGTAGGCGTGGCCCGTGCCGTACGCGCGCGCCGCGCCGGCCCCGTCTCCGGTCGCCGCGCGGGCCGCCGCGAGCAGGTCGAGGCCCAGGGCCGTGCCGAAGCTGTCGCCCAGCTCCCGCTTGCTCTCCAGCATGGCACGGGCGTGGACGGCGGACTCGGCGGGGCGGCCCTCGAAGAGGCAGATCAGGGCCAGTTGGTAGTCGGCGTAGGCCCGGGTCCAGTGTTCGCCCCGCTCGGCGCAGCCGGCGCGCAGCAGCTCCGCCTCCTCCCGGGCGTCGGTGAACAGGCCCGTTCCGGTGAGCGCGAAGACCCGTACGAGGTGGCAGCGGATCCGGGGCCCCGAGTCGAAGGGCGTGCCGGGAAAGGCCTCCAGGGCGTTGTCGGAGACGATCCGCGCGGCCAGCGGCCGCCCGGCCAGCAGGTGGCTCAGACCCAGCAGGTACGCGGCGTCCAGCGCCGGGCCGGGGTCCCCGTCGAGCCCCGCGGCCAGGGCCTCGCAGCCGACGGCGATGCGGTGGGCCTGCTCCTGTTCGCCCTGGAGCAGCAGGGTCACCCCGAGGGCCCACAGGGCGCGCACCCGGATCCGCGGGGGCACCTCCTCGGGCCGGGCGGCGGCCAGCGCCCGCTCCAGGTAGCCGCGGGCGGCGTGCAGGTGGCCGCAGCAGGCCCAGTAGAAGCCGGCCCGGGCGGCCAGGTCCAGGGCCCGCTCCGGGGCGGTGGCCAGGTGGTGGTCGAGGGCCGCGCACAGGTCTCCGTGCACCGCCTCGACCCTCCGGTACCCGATCCGCTGGGCCGGGCCGAGCCAGTCCCGCTCGGCGGCGCGCACGAGCTCGGTGAAGTACCCGGCGTGCGCCTCGCGCAGCGCCTCGCGCTCCCCGGCCTCGTCGCGCCACATGGCCCCGTACTCCCGGATCGTGTCCAGCATCCGGTACGAGCCGTCCACGCCTCGGCGTACGACGGACTTGGCGACCAGCGCGTCGAGCAGCGGCGGGACGTCCGCCTCGGTGAGCGGGGCGGCGGAGCAGACGGCGCGCGCGGCCGGCAGGTCGAAGGAGCCGCCGAAGACGGACAGCCGCAGCCACAGCAGCCGTTCGCGCGGTGCGCACCACTCGTGGCTCCAGCCGATGGCGGTGCGCAGGGCGCGGTGGCGCGGCGGCTGGACGGGGGCGGGTGCGGACAGCGGGCCGATCCTGCGGGCGAGCCGTACGGCCAGTTCCTCGATGGTGTGGTCGGTCAACTGCGCGGCGGCCAGTTCCAGCGCGAGGGGGACCCCTTCGAGCCGGGCACAGACGGAGCGGGCGGCCGCGAGCCGGGCCTCGGTCCAGGGCGGCGCCTGCCCGGGGGCGGCAGCGGCGGCCCGCCGGGTGAACAGGGCTAGGGCCTCTTCGGCGCCGAACGGGTCCACGGCGTGCGGCAACGGGCCGATGTCCAGGACGTGTTCGTCGGCGAGCCCGAGCGGCTGCCTGCTGGTGAGCAGCAGGACCAGGTGCGGGGAGGCGTCGACCAGCTCCCGTACGAGGCCCCGCACGGCGGTCACCAGGTGCTCGCAGCAGTCCAGTACGAGGAGCAGCCGGCGCTCGCCGATCCATTGCCGCACGGCTGCGCCCGGGGTGCGGGCGGTGTGGTCGGCGAGGTCCAGGGCGTCGGCCACGGTGGCCACGAGCAGTCGCTCGTCGGGCAGCGGGGAGAGGTCGGCCCAGTGGACCCCGTCGGGGAAGGGACGGGCGGCGTCCGTCGGACCGGCGGCGCCGGCCAGGGCGGCAGACCCCGGAGCGGCGGCGCCCCCGTCCCCATCCGCGGCCCCCGCGAGGTCGGCCGCGCGGCGGGCCAGGCGGGTCTTGCCGACCCCGCCCGGCCCCGTCAGCGTGATCAGCCGATCCTCACGCAAAGCCCTTTCGAGCAGGGCCAGTTCACCGGTCCGCCCCACGAAGGAGGCGGAGCCCCCGGCCTCGTACCCGTCGCCATGTCCCAGCACCCGCCCAGTGTGGCGTACGGGGCGGGGCCGGGGGCCGGTCATTCTCGGGCGGCGGCCGGGGTCAGGGCGCCGGCGGCAGGAGGCGGCACCGCTCCGGGCTGCGGATGCACGGGCGCCCAGGGTGCGTCGCAGGTGACGGCGCGCCCGTTGGTCCCGCAGTGGGTGTGGTAGAGCGTGCCCGTCTTGGTGATGGCCTTGATCTTCACGTCGTTGCCCTGGATGGCCAGGGCCACCGTGCAGACGTCGGCGGGGTAGCCGGTGACCGGTGCCACGGTGAGGTCGGTCCAGTCGAAGTCGCCCCACTGGCCCGCCATATCGCGGGTGCGGCGGCCGAGGTAGGTCTTGCCGTCCTTGAGGACGAGCGCGAACTCCTCGGAGTTGTTGGGCATCTGGTTGTCCACCGAGGCGCAGGGGCCCGTCGGGCCGGGCACTCCCCGCGGCCCGACCGGGCCCAACGGACCGAGCGCCCCGGTGGCACCGGCCGGACCCGGGGCTCCCTGCCGCCCGGGTGGCCCCGCGAAGCCCTGCGGACCCGCGGTTCCGGGAAGGCCGGGCAGCCCCTGCGTGCCCGCCGGCCCGGCCGGACCCGCGGGCCCCTGCTGCCCCTGCGGCCCGGCCGCCCCGGTGTCGCCGGTCCGCCCTACGTCCCCCGTGGGCCCCGGGTCCCCCTTGCGTCCGACGGCTCCCCGGTCCCCCTTGCGTCCGACGGCCCCCCGGTCCCCCTTGGGCCCGGCGATCCCCTTCTCCCCGGGGTCGCCCTTGGGCCCGGCACTCCCCTGTTCCCCCTTGAGCCCCGGAGGCCCGGCATCGCCCTTGGCGCCGGCGGTCCCCTTTCCGCCCGGCTCGCCCTTGGGGCCCGGCGGGCCCGCGTCGCCCTTGGGTCCGGCGCCGCCCTTCTCCCCCTTCGCGCCCTTCGGTCCCCGGGCACCTTGGGCCCCGGCGGGGGCGGGGCACGGGTGACCGTTCCCGGGTACCGCCCCGGCGCGCGGCCGTGCACAGTTGACCGCGGGCCCGCCGGTGCCCGGCCCCGCCGCGCGGATGGCCCGTAGCGGCCGCGGAGCGCTCGGTCCGGCCGCGCGCGCCCCGAAGGCCGGCGCACCACCCTCGTGGGCGACCGTCGCGCCTCTCCCGGAATCCGACACCGAGCCACCACCGGCCGAAGCCGGCGCGCCACCCCTCGAAGCCGACACCACACCACCGCCGGAGGCCGCCGCGGCACCGCCGGAGGCCTGCTCGGCGCCCTCGGAGGCCATTGCCGGGACCGTGAATCCACTCAGTGCCACGGCCACCGGCAGGACGAGGCCGCCGGCCAGCCGGGCCCTTCGTCCGGTTCTTGCTGTGGAAGACATGCGAGTACCCCTTCGCCGCACGGAAATGGTCGTCTGCTCCGGCCGAAGCGAGGGGGAGCATCTCCCGGAAGGGTGTCCGACGAAGATCAAAAACGCTGATGCCGCCGGATCGTCAACGAGTTGGTCCAACGACACGCGGTACCGGTACGCCGGACGGCGGGGGCACCCGCGCCGACGCGCGGCCCCCGGTGAACGGCCGGGTACGCGGCTGACCGGGCGGCCCGCTCGCCGTGATCGCCCGGCCGAGTGTGTTTCAGTGGTGCCGGGTCCTCCGGGGCCGAGGCCGACGAGGACAGTGAAACGAGGTGCACGATGGCGCGCGTCATGGTGGTGATGGGCGTGGCCGGGACGGGAAAGACGACCGTGGGCCGGCTGCTCGCCGACGCGCTGGGCCTCCCGTACGCGGAGGGCGACGACTTCCACCCGGCTGCCAACGTCGCCAAGATGTCCGCCGGCATCCCCCTGGACGACCCGGACCGCCTGCCCTGGCTGGACTCGATCGGCGCGTGGATGCGCCACCGGGCGGGTACCGGCGGCGGGGTCGTCGCCGCCTCCTCCCTCAAGCGGGCCTACCGCGACCGGCTGCGCGCCGTCGCGCCGGACGCCGTCTTCGTCCACCTCACCGGCGACCGTCCGCTGATCGAGGAGCGGATGGCGGCCCGCAAGGGGCATTTCATGCCCACCACGCTGCTCGACTCGCAGTTCGCCACGCTGGAGCCGCTCCAGCCGGACGAACTCGGCGTCCTCGTCGACGTGTCCGGAGCCCCGGAGGAGATCACCACACGCGCCCTGTCCGCCCTGCGCCGCCTCCCGGCACCGGTTGCGTAACCGCCCGGGCCGAGGCCCGGGGAAGCTCCCTCACCCCCGGGGATCCTGGGCACAAGGTCAAAGGTCAGAGGAAGATGAGTTCGACGCCCTCGTCCACGCAGAAGCGCAGGACGACAGCCAGCTGTTGGGCGTCCCGGATGTGCTGCTGGAGGGTCGGATCACCGGGTTCCTCCAGCCATTGGCCGATGATCGCGTTCAGACGGGGCAGCATCGCGGCGCATTCGGCCGTCGCGAGGTCGTCACCACCGACATCCGGGTGGTCGAGGAGCGGCTCCAGAGCGGTGGAGACCTCGCTCCACCGCCGTTCACCGCCGAAGCCCCGCATCTCGGAGAGGATGAACCCCTCGGCCTGTGCGAGCCGTTCCCGGAAGGCGTTGAAGCGGGCGCAGGACCAGCTGACATCCGGGCTGCTGGTGTCTCCGTCTCCTGGAAAGAGGGTCAAGCCCACGTCGTCCTCCTCGCGTGCGGATGCGGAGGGGACAGGATGGGCTGGAACGAGCGGCGTCGGCAACTGAAAAAGTGGTCGCCAGGTGCCTGGTGTGCGATCCCTCGCGGCCCGCTCCCCCGCCGGGTTCCGGTCAGCCGGTCCGTCGGTGTCTGCCGCGGGGCTTCTCGCGGGAGGCTGGGCAGGCGAGTTGGGCTGCCGCCAGGTCGAGGCCGCCTGCCGCCGTGGCGCAGCGGTCGGCCAGGGACGTCACCTCGGCGCGGAAGGCGTCGGCCCCCGGACCCTGCCAGCGCAGGTCTCCGGCGGCGCGGCGGAGCCGTTCGGCGTGCGAACGCAGGGCGGCCGAGTGGGCGCGCAGGCCTTCGGCCGGGGCGGCCCCGTCCCGGGGCGCGGGTCCGGCGGTGTCCGTCACCGGGTCCGCCCCGGGACGAAGACGTCGGGGTGGCCGGGCAGCCGCACGAGGTGGCTTCCGGTGACCCGCCCCCCGAAGGCGGCGAGGGCCGCCGCCGGACCCGGCTCGGGACCGGAACCCACCCAGGTGACCCGGTAGGCGGAGGTGAACTCCCGGCTCGCGGCCAGCCGTCCGGCCGTACGGGCGCCCGGACCGTGGCCGAGCAGGGCGAGTTCGGTCCCGGAGGGCACGAGGCGGCGTACCGTCGCGGCGACGTCCCGGACGTGCGCGGCCGGCTCTTCGTACGGGGCGTCGGCGCGGCCGGACTCCGTTGGTGGCCCCGCGAGTTGGAGCACGCACCGCTCGATCCCGTCCGGGCCGGCGACCTGCTGGAGCAGGACCGCGCCCGGCGCTCCGGCGATCCGGTCGGCATTGCCCCGGTATCCGGCCGGGGTGCCGGTGGTGTCCAGCTCGGCGAGGAGGCCGTTCCCCGGCTCGGAGCAGGCGGGTCCCCGGTCGAAGAAGGCCCGCAGGGCGGCGCCGATCCCGAGGAGCGGCTCGGCGGCCACGGCCCTGCCGGTGGCGACCTGCCAGCCGGCGTGGTCGTTGAACGGGTTGTCGTCGGTCAGCGCATTCCAGGCCAGCAGGTCGGCGAAGGACGGGTTCAGCAGGGCGAAGGCGGGCCCCTCGCCGCGTCGGCGCACGAGGTCGCGGAACGCCCGGACGGCGTCCGCCTGCCGGCCCTCCTCCACCGCGAGGAACACCTCGGCGGCGGCCGGGTCCGCCGACCTCGCCGGGTTACGGGTGCTCTCGACCCGGATCCGGCCCTTGAGGCCGCACACCGCGAGGCTGACGGCGAGGCTCTCCCGGCCGGTGACGACCCCGGCCAGCCACCCGGCCCGCGCCACGCCCCGGCCCCTGGCCGCCCAGCCGAGTCCGTCCGGGTCGGTGAGGGCGCGCAGCAGCGTACGCCAGGCCGCTCGGCGGCGGCTGCCGAGGCCCAGCGCGGTGACCGGCAGCCGGGAGCCGAGGGCCAGCCGGGATGCGTAGCGGGCGGCTTCGCCGACGGCGTCGGCCGCCTCGGCCAGTTCCCGGCACAGGGCGCCCAGTTGGTCGGCGTCCGGGTCGGTGGGCGCTGAGGTCGCGGAGGTCCCGGGGGTCGCGGCGTCGGACATGGATTCCTCGTCGGGTCGGATGAACGGCGGGCAGGACAGGGCGGGAGGAGGCGGACGGGGCGCGGCGAACGGCCGCCGCCGGGCAGGGCGGGTGGGCCGGATGCCGTGGCGCCGCCGGGGTGCGGGGTCGGCCGGTGGCGGGGTCAGCGGCGGGTCAGGCGCAGCCGGATGCCGTGCGGGTCCAGGGCCTCGGGGAGCGGGCCGACGGGGTCGAGCAGGGGCCGACCGGGCCGGACCCGGTGGCCGCGCAGCACCTCCGCGCAGAGCGCCGCGGTGACCAGCAGCCCCAACTGCTCGCCGGGGCACCGGCCGCCGGCATGGCTGAACGGGGCCATGCGTACGTCCCTGTCCGCTTCGCGGGAAGCCCACCGGCCCGGTACGAAGACGTGCGCGGCGGGCACGTGTTCGGGGTCGCGCTGGTGGAACAGCACGGGCAGCACCACACAGGTCCCGGCGGGATGCCGCACGCCCCGCCATTCGGTCTCGGTACGGGTGATCCGTATCAGGTCGGGCACGGCCGGATACAGCCGCAGCGATTCCCGGACGCAGGCCCGCAGCCGGGGCAGCGCGCCCTGGGCGGAGCCCTGCGCCCATCCGGCGGCCCGGGCCTCGGCGGCGACGGCATCCTGTTCGACCGGGTGCGCGCCGAGGAGCAGCAGGGTGCGCAGGAGGACACCGGGCACGAGGTCGAAGGCCGCCAGCCACTGGCGGACCTGCCCGACCGGGTCCGGCCCGACCTGGCCAGGATCCGCCTGGTCAGGGTCTGCCCGGCCCTGTCCTGCGTGGTCCGGTCCCGCATGATGCGGTCCCGCTTGGTCCGGCCTGCCGAGGGGGTCCGCGTGGCGGCGGGCCCGGGCGATGAGGGTGTGCGGCTCCGCGACGTCGGCGTACGCGGCGATCCGCGCGCCGGCCCCGGCGTGGAAACGTCCGAGCAGGCGGCCGAGTTCCGCGTCCTCCGCGGCCGCGTCGCCGAGGACGATGCGGCGGGCCGCGCGGGCCACGGAGTGCCGGACGCGGGCGAGTTCGAGGGAACCGCCGACCGTCAGGCACCGGGCCTCATCGGTGAGGACCGAGAGGAACGCCCCGCACGAGGGATGCACGGTCAGCCCCGCGGCGAGCACGGAGTCGTCGACCGCCCGCCGTTCGGCGCGGAGCCCGGCGTGGGCGCAGCCGTCCGCGCCTCCGGCGGGCCGGCCGGGGGAGCCGACGGGTTCGGCGTAGAACTGCTCGACGTCCTGCGGATCGAGGATGAGCAGGACGGTTCCGGTCAGCCCCCGTAGGAGCACGGGCGCTCCGCCGTGCCGGTCGCGCAGGGCCCGCAGGGTGGCGGCGGACCAGCGGGGCCGGCCCGGCCCCGCGTGCCCGCGCACCGCGGGGGGCCGGGCGCTCACGAAGCCCCGCACCAGGGCGGGCAGGGTGTGGGCGACGGCGAACCGGGCGCTCTCGCCGCGCCCCGCTCGGGCCGTCATGCGCGGGCCTCCGCGGCCGGGGCCGGTGGCGTGCACGCACCGCGGGCGGTCTCGTGGGCCGTACGCATCCGTGTACCTCCGCGCAGCCTGGACTCGACGGTCGGTGATCTCGCGCTCACCGTACGTCGACCGTCCCGGGTCCGCGCTCCGAGGACCACGAGGGGGGTACGGGAGGGCCGCGGGCGGGCTATGGGCGGGACGGCGCTCCCGGTTCGGGCTCGGGCGCGGGATCGGGTCCCGGATCTGGTCCGGGATCGGGACCGGAAACGAGGTCCAGATCGACGAGCAGCGCGGCGGCCTCCGGACCGGCGGCGAGGTAGTCCGTGAAGGTCGCGTTGTGCAGGGCCCAGGGGGATCGCCCACGGCGGACCAGGCCGATGGCGGCGGCCGGCGCGAGGCCGCCGTCGACGAGGCACTGGGCGACGACGAGACCGGAGCGGTTGTAACCGGAATGGCAGCGCACCAGGATCCGCCGTCCGGAGTCGAGGGCCGCGCGGGCGGCGGCGGCGAGCCGGAGGACGGTACGCAGCTGCGCGCCCGTGAGCGGGGCGTCCGGCAGGTCGCCGACCAGGTGTTCCACGCGCGGGTCGGGGCCGTGCCCCGGGCGGGTGAAGAGGCTGATGACGAGGTCGAACTCGGCTCCGACGACGACCGGCCGCAGCTCCCCGGCCGGGTCCGTCCAGTAGTGGCCGCCCATCCAGAGGCCGGGGGTGATCTCGTCCCAGGGACTCTGCGGACCGGGCACGCCACGGTCCTTCTGCCGGGTCTTCTTCATCGAACTCCGAAGATACAACAGCCTTGCAGTGCGAGGGAGTTCAGGCGAAGACCGCCTCACGGAAGGCGGTCCGGAGCGGCGCCGACGGGGTGGTCGGGAGGAGCGCCGCCCAGCGCCGCCCGCGCGGGGAGATCCACAGGGCCGGGCCTTCACCGTGGAACCAGCATCCGTGCGCGGCGGGGTGCCAGAGGAGGCCCCGGGCGGGCAGGAGCTCGCCGGTGCGGATGCGGAGCGACTGCACGGTCCAGGCCCGGCTGACGGGGCCGCCCGCAGGGGCGAGGAGGTGGCTCAGGAACCGGCCGAGGTCGCCGGCGGGCGCACGCAGGGTCCCGTCGGCGGCGAAGCCCGTCCGGGTCATGCCGAGCGGCCCCCAGATCCGCTCCGCGGCGACCCCCGCGAGGGGGCTGCCGCACAGCCGCTCGGCGAGCCCGCAGAGCGCGGGCGACACCCCGGAGCCGTGGGTGAGCAGATGGTGCGCGGTGGTGCCGGCGGGCAGGCCTTCGCCCGCCCCGTAGGCGGTGAGCGGGGTGTGCAGGGCCAGCTCCCCCGCGTCCACGAGCATCCCGATGACGGGCCACACGGCCAGCACACCCACCAGCCCGCCGACATCGGGGGCAAGCGCCCCCTCCCCGGCTCCGGCCCGACCGTCGGCCCGATCATCGGCCCCGGCCCCGGCGCCGGCTCCGGCTCCGGCTCCGGCTGCGCCTCCTGCCGACTGCTCCCAGAACCCGGCCCCGGCCTCCACCACCGCGTCCGGCCCGTCCACGCCGCCGACGGCCCATCCGGCCCCGGGGTCCAGGTCCCGTACGAGAGCCGCGACCCGGTCGACGCCCCGGGCCGACGCGGGCAGCCCGCGCTGCCCGACCTGGACGGCTTGCTCGGCCGGCCCGGCCGGCCCGGCTTGCTCGGCTTGCTCGGCCGGCCCGGCCCATCCGGCCTGCCCGGCCTGCCCGGACTGCCTGGACTGCCCGGACTGCCCGGACCGCGCAGGCTCCTCAGCTTGCTCGGCCTGCTCGGCCTGCTCGACGTGCTCGGCTTGCTCGGCCCATCCGGCCTGCCCGGCCTGCCCGGCCCGGTCGCTCTGGAGCGTCATGGTCAGCCACGGTACGGCGCCCACGGCACCTGCCCCGCGCGTCGCGCGGTCCGGCCCCGTACGGGCCACCCGAATGCCCCCGCATCCCACCCGGGACCACCGGCCGGGGATCGGGGCCCGGCGGCGCTCGGCCGCGTGCGCCCGGCCCGCCGCCGCCGCCGACGACGGCCCATACTCCGGTTCAGGCCCCCTCCGCCCCGCGCGCCGCACCCGCCCCCTCCGCCGGAGGCTCCGCGCGGATGCCCATGACGACCACGGTGATCAGGCAGAACGCGATGAGGATCTCCGCCCAGAGGAAGGCGAGGTAGTCGAGCAGGCAGCCGATCGGCGGTGTGCCGGGAGCGGTGTTGCGGAAGGCGGCCAGGGCGAAGAGCGTGGCGGCCATCCAGCCGAGGGCGGGCCAGGTGAGCCCCTTGCGGTGGGTGACGAGGTACCACCCGCCGATCAGGACGGACACGGCGAGCGCCCACATCGCGATCATCATGAACACCGCGAACACGAGCACGCTGTTGGAGCGGGCCAGCCCGATGTCGAGGACGGCGGCGCCGTCGGCCGCCGTCGAGGCCTCCACCGTGGACGAGAAGAGCACGTCGTTGTTGGAGAACAGGACCCGTACCGGAACCTTCTCCTGGCCCAGCACGGCCGCGAACTCCACGTCCGCCCCGTAGGCGTCGAACGGGTAGTCCGTGATGGAGCCGCCCGTCATGGCCACCGGCACGTCCAGGGTGGAGATGCGCTGGTGGGCCTTGAAGGTCAGGTCGCCGCGGGTGGCCGTCGAAGTCTGGAGGGTGAGGTCCTCGGCGGGTGCGATCCCGCCGGCCTCGGCCAGCGCCCCGCGGGGCGTGACCAGGACCCGCAGCACCAGCTCGCGCCCGGCCGCGTCGACGCGCTGGATCGTCGCCTCGACGTCCACCCGGTCCGGATCGGCCCGGCCCGCGGTGTGGACGGTGTCCTGGGCCTGGCGTTCGCCGAACTGCAACCAGGCCCCCACGCCGACCGCCGCCACGATCGCGAGCAGGCCCGGCAGCAGCGGGAAGCGCCGCCCGGACGGGCGGCGCCGCAGTGCGCTCACGCGGCAGGCTTGCCGGGCTGGTCGTGGGTCGCGCAGTGGATGCCGCCGCCGCCCGAGGCGATCGTGTCGATCGCGAGGGGTACGACGTCCCGCTTGGGAAAGTGCTCCTGGAGGATGCCGCGGGCCCGGTCGTCGGCCTGGCGGTCCCCGAACTTCGGCATGAAGACGGAGTCGTTGGCCACGTAGAAGTTGGCGTAGGTCGACACGAAGTCGTCGCCCTCGCCCGTGATCTTGTCCAGGTCGGGCTGCGGCAGGTCGATGATCTCGAACTTCCGGCCGCGGGCGTCCGTCGCCTTCGACAGGACCGACTTCGCCTGGTCCGCGGAGCGGGACCAGGAGTCCGGCGGGGTGTTCGGGTGCGCGCGGTCCAGCAGGACCACACCGGGCGCGGTGAACCGTACGAGGCTGTCCACATGGGCGTCGGTGATGTCCTCGCCGCGTACGCCGGCCAGCCAGACCACCTTCTCGACGCCCAGGGTCTGCTTGAGCTCGGCCTCGATCGTGTCCCGGCTCTTGCCGCGGTTGCGGTTGTCGTTGACGATCGAGCTCTCGGTGATCAGCAGGGTGCCCTCGCCGTCGGTCTCGAAGGAGCCGCCCTCGGCCACCAGCGGAGCCTGGACCCGGGGGATCCCGTACTTCTGGAGCAGAAGGCGCCCGACCTGGCCGTCGTTCTTGTGCTCCTGCTTGTTGCCCCAGCCGTTGAAGTTGAAGTCGACGCCGATGACCTTGCCCCCCTCCTCGACGAAGACGGGGACGGTGTCGCGGGCCCACATGTCGTCCACGGCCAGCGGGATCACCTCGACCTCGGAGCCGCAGGCCTTCTGCGCCGCGGCCACCTGCTCGGGGCGGGCCATCATGACGACCGCCTCGTACTCCCCGACGGCCCGGGCGATCCGTGCGATGTCCTCGCGTACGTAGCGCAGGTCTTCCATCCAGACCGCGTCCAGGGCGGGCCAGGCCATGAAGGTGCGGGCGTGGCTCTCCCACTCGGCGCCGAGCCGGCGCTCGGGCCCGGCCGGGGAGGGCTGGGCGGTGCCGACGGGGGCGTTGGAGCGCGGGGCGCTCTGCGAGGGGCCGCAGGCGGCGGCCCCGAAGGCGAGGGCGCCGAGCCCGGCGAAGGTGCGGAGGGCGGTCCGGCGCGTGGGGGGCAGGTGGGACACGGGAGAACTCCGATCGAGGACTGGCGGGACGACTGCGTCCGACCAGGACGGGCGCGGGAGGTACGGCACGGGCCGACGGTCCCGGGCCCCTGAGACAAGGGTGCGCCCTCCGTCCGCGAAGGGCCGTGACGCGGGGCGGGTGGTGCGGGCACGTGTCGCCCACTCTGGCACTGACTGAAAATTCAGTCAATTCATGGCACGATGCGCGCAGGCCCCTGCCGCATCGCGGCGCTCCGCATCGCATCGTTGAAAGAGCCACCGCATGTCCGAGCAGCACTCCGGCGCACAGCCGGCCCCTACGGCACTGTCCGCGGATGATCCCCACGAGATCGGCGGCTACCGCCTGCACGCCCGGCTCGGCTCCGGCGGCATGGGCGTGGTCTACCTGGCCCACACGCCGGGCGGCCGCCCCATCGCGCTGAAGGCCGTCCGCAGGGAGCTCGCCTCCGATCCCGAGTTCCGCCGGCGGTTCGCCCAGGAGGTGGCGAGCGCCCGCCGGATCCACGGCCTGTTCACGGCCCAGGTGATCGACTCCGGGGTCGAGGACCCCACGCCGTGGCTCGCCACCGCGTACGTGTCCGGTCCCTCGCTGCACGAGGTCGTACGCAGGCACGGGCCGCTGCCGGTACGCACGGTCCTGCTGCTCCTCGCCGGCATCGCCGAGGCGCTCCAGGCCATCCACGGGGCGGGCGTCGTCCACCGCGACCTGAAGCCGGCCAACGTGCTGCTCGCGGGGGACGGCCCCCGGGTGATCGACTTCGGGATCGCGCGCGCGGCCGACGCCGCCGCGCTCACCGGTACCGGGCTGCGGATCGGCACGGCGGCGTTCATGGCGCCCGAGCAGGCGCTCGGCCATCCGGTGACGCCGGCGACCGACGTCTTCGCGCTCGGGACGCTGGCCGCCTACGTGGCGGGCGGGATCGCGCCCTTCGGGAACGGGCCGGAGTCCAGCGCCCTGTACCGGGTCGTCCACGAGCACGCCGACCTCACCCGGGTGCCGCCCGAGCTGCACGGGCTGATCGCGTGGTGCCTCGCGAAGCGTCCCGAGGACCGTCCGCGGCCCGCCGAACTGATCGCCTCCGTACGGGCGCACCCGCTGGTGGGCGGGCGGCCCGAGTTCACCGACGGGTGGCTGCCCGGGCCGGTCCGGGAGGAGGTCGGGGGCCGGGGGGACACCGCGTGGCCCGCCCCGCCGCCGTTCCAGGCCACGAGGACGGCCACCGCACGCCCGGGCCCGGCGGGCACCGCTCCGGCCTCACCCGGACCGGGTACGGACCCCGGAGCCTGGCCCGGCGGGCGGACGCCGGCGCCGGTACCGGTACCCGCACCGACACCCCACCCCGGGCAGGGCCGCGGACGGCGGCTTCCGGTGCTGCCGGCCCTGCTGGTGGCCGGCACCCTGCTGGCCGCCGCCGGAGCCGTGTACTACCTGGACGGTCCCGCGGGCGAAGCCCAGGGCAACGGCGGCAGCCCCGTCACCGGCCCCACGGCCTCCGCCTCCGCCTTCCCCTCCCCCTCTTCGTCCGCCTCCGCCTCCGCGACGGCCACGCCGCCCGACCCGGCCGCCGCGTACGTGCCGGGCTACACGAGAACCGAGCTCACCGCCCCCGACTCCGGTTACGAGTTCGACCTGAAGGCCGGGAAGGTGGTGCCCGCGGAGACGGCCGCCTGGTACCTGGCGCGCGAAGGCCAGGCCTTGGTCCCCTCCGAGGAGTCGGACTCCTTCGTGTCCGACTCCGGGGAGCCGTCCGGCTCCGCGGAGCTGACGCCGGCCGCCTGCCTCCAGGGCATCGAGACCCGCCCGGCCGCCTCCCTGCCCCTCGCCGCGCTCGCGAAGGCCCGGCCGTTCTGCGTGCGCAGCCCGGACCGGAGCGAGATCGCGATCGTGAGACTGGTCGAGGCCCCCGCCGACGACTCCGTCACGATCCTGGTGGACCAGTACCGCAGGAGCTGAAGCCCCCGCCGGCCCCGAAACCCGGATGACGCCGGCCCGGCCCTTCGGCAGGATCTCCGCATGACCCTGCTGCTGCCGCCCCGTGTCACCGCGTCCGCCGCCCGGCTCCGGGACGCGGCGCACGCGCGCGGGCTGGCCACCGTACGACTGGACGGCTTCGCCGTGCCCGAAGGCCTGCGGGCCGACCATGTGCACGCCGGGCCGCGGTTCGCCGACGCGGTGGCCCCCGGGCTCGGGATCGGTCTGCTGGAGGCCCCGTCCGACTGGCTGGCGCGGCTGCCCCGGGAGTTCACCGGGCGGGAGGTCCGGCTGATGCCGATCCGCGAGGCGTACGGGCTGCGCCGGCCCGTCTTCGTGAAGTCGCCGAACGACAAGGACATCCCGGCCCTCGTCTACGCCGACGGCTCCCGCCTGCCGGGGCCGGACGCGGTGGATCCGGGGACGGAGGTGCTGGTCAGCGACGTGGTCCGGTTCACGGCGGAGCACCGGATGTTCCTGCTCGACGGGGCCGTGCACACCGCGAGCCGCTACGCCGAGGACGGCCGTCTCAGTCCGGGCCCGGCCTCGGCCGACGCCCTCGCCTTCGCGGCCGGCCTGCCCTTCTCCACCCTCCCGTCCGCGATCGTCGTCGACGTGGGCCTCGCCGACGGCCGTTGGTCGGTGATCGAGGCCAATGCCGCGTGGGCCGCCGGTACGTACGCCTGCGACCCGGGGCACGCCTTGGACGTGGCCCTCCGCGCGGCGGCCCCGCTCCCCTCCTTCACCGACCGCGACCGGAGGTTCCTCCGATGACCACCGGGGCCTGAAGGCGGAGGGCGGGGCGCCCGGAGGCGCCCCGCCCGTTGCGCTGTCGCCCGCGGTCAGCTCTTGTCGGGGCGGTCCGTCACGCGCAGGGAGTTCAGCAGGGGTTTGCCGAAGCCGGTGTGGGTGACGAAGCGGATGTTCAGGGTGCCGTCCGTGACCGTGACCGTGTAGGTGCGGGTCAGGGCCGTGTACGTGCCCGCCTCCAGGGAGATGTCCAGGGAGGGCAGTACCTGCGTGCCCTCCGCCAGGACGTCGAAGACGCGCTTGTTCGGCTTCGTGGAGGAGAGTTCCGCGAAGCCCAGTTCGACGGTGTAGGTGCCGTTGGGGACGGTGTCGAAGCGGTATTCGTACATGCCCTCACGGGCGTTGCGGAAGAGCTTCTGGTCGGCCGTGCCCGCGATCGTGCGGCTGGTGGACTGGGCCGAGCCGTTGCCCTGGTAGCCGTACGAGCCCGTCGTGTACTTGCGGTCCGGTGACCAGCCGTCGCCCAGCGAGTCCGTGCTCGCGCCCGTGGAACCGGCGTCCAGGGCGACCTGGTAGCGCGGGACGACGAGCTTGACGGGGACGGTGAGCACCGGGGTCCGGCCGCTGGCCGAGGTGATCTTCAGGTCGGCCGTGAGGACCGTGCCCGGGGTCAGGCCCGTCGTGTCCACCGCCAGGGTGAGCGGGGCCTTCCCGCCCGTCGGGAGGTCCCCGGAGCCCGGGGTCACCGTCAGCCAGGCCGCGTCCTCGGCCGCCGTGAAGGCCGTGCCGAGACCGGGGTTGGTGAGGTCGAGGGTCCGCGTCCGCTGCTGACCGGGCGGCAGGACGATCTCCACGGCCGGCTTCGCCGGGGTCACCTTGCCGGTGCGCAGGGACCGGGTCACCTGGGTGACGTCGGCCGCCTTGACGTCCACGGTGGCGGCCACCGGCTCGTACTGGGCGGCCGTCAGGGCGAGTTCCCGGGCGCCGGACGGGCTCTGGACCACGTAGCCGCCGTCGGCCGCCGTGGTGGCGGAGACCGCGGTGGCGCCCGTGCCGACGGTCACGGTGACTCCGGCGACGCCGTTGCCGTCGTTCGCGTCGAGCACCCGGCCCGCCACCACCCCGCTCTTGGTGGTGCGGAAGGAGACGGACAGGCCGTCCGTGATCACGGGCGTGTTGAAGGAGTAGCGGTAGGCATCGGTGCCGGTCGCGTTCTCCACGCCGACCGTGGCGGTGGAGCCGCCCTTGATGCCGGTGCCGCCGGTGCCCCGGTAGGAGTACCGGACGGTGCCGTCCTCGCCGATGGCCGCCGAGAAGGAGAACTTGTCGGACTGCGCCGACCAGTGCGACACCTCGCGCCACTCGATGACGTAACTGCGGTGCGGCGCGTTGCCGGTGACCGCGGTGAAGACTCCGGAGCCGCTGCCGGCGGCGCCGACGACCAGGTCGTCCCAGAACGGGTACAGCGCCGCGTTGGGCGTGGCCGCGCTCGGGACGTCCCCGTTGACGTCCCCGGTGTGGTTCCCGCCGAAGCTGACCGTGCCGTTCGTGCCGATCCAGGCCTGCCCGTACGTCTTGCCGTAGAGCGGCAGCGGGAAGGGCAGGTCGACGCGCTCGGTGGTGTTGTCGCCGGTCAGCGCGAGCCGCCGGTCGCCCGGCTGGTACGGTCCGCCGGCCGAGGCCGCGCAGGCGTAGCCGTAGCCGTCGGTGCGTTCGGGCAGGTTCACCGCGACGGCGGTGTCCCCGGCCACGGTGACCGCGGCCGCGCCGGCGGTGAGGCAGCGCGAGGAGTGGGTGGCGTTCACGGTGTAGGTGCCGTGCGGCAGGGTGACCTCGAAGCGGCCCTGGGCGTCGGTGGTCGCGGTCACCGGGGTGTCGGCGACGGTCACCGCGGCGCCGGCGAGCGGCCCCGCGGCCGAGGCGACGGTGCCGGTGAGCTTCCCGGAGTCCGCCTGGACGAGGTCGAGGTCGCCGGTGGCGGTGGCGTTCTCGGTCACCGCCACGGTCGCGCCCTGCTGCCCGTAGCCGAACTTCGACGCGGTGAGCGCGTACGATCCCACGGACAGGGTGGCGAAGCGGTACGTGCCGTCGGCGGCGGTGGTCGCCGTACGGTCGATGGGGCCGTCGGCGAGGACCTTCACCCCGGCGACGGGCTGCCCGCCGGAGCGGACGGTGCCGGCGAGCGCGCCGAGGGCTCCGCGCGGTGCGGAGGTGACGGCGGCGAGTGCGTCGAGCTTGCCCTCGCCGAAGACGTTGTTGTCGGCGGCGGTGCCGCCGCACTGGGCGCTGTCGGTGTCCAGCGCGGTGCCGTCCAGCAGTGCTTCGGTCTGCGCAATGTCGCCCTCGAGGGCGGGCGCGGCCGACCAGAGCAGGGCCACGGCCGCGGCGGTGTGCGGCGATGCCATGGAGGTGCCGGAGAAGGAGGCGTACCCGCCGCCGGGGACGGAGGAGCGCACGTTCACCCCGGGGGCCGCGATGTTCGGCTTGACGGTCCCGCCGGGGCCGGCGCCGCGCGAGGAGAAGGAGGCGATGGCGCCATTGATGTCGAAGGCGCCGGAGCTGTAGGAGCTCGTGTAGTCGCCGGGCGATCCGCTGGTGGCGCAGCCGGGTCCGGAGTTGCCATTGGAGAAGGCCGGGAAGATGCCGGCGGCCCGCCAGGTGTCGACGATCTCCTGGTACCAGGTGTCTCCGCCGGTGCCGCCCCAGGAGTTGTTGACGATGTGCGGGGCCAGGTCGGGGCGCGGGTTCCGGCCGTTGAGGTCGGTCGGGGCGACCATCCACTGGCCCGCGGCGAGCAGCGAGGCCTCGGAGCAGGAGGTGGTCTCGCAGCCCTTGGCGGCGATCCACCTGGCTCCCGGGGCGACGCCGGTCTTGTTGGCGCCGCCGTCGTCGCCGACCATCGTGCCCATGGTGTGGGTGCCGTGGTCGTTGTTGTCGCAGGGAGCCGCGGTGGAGCAGACGCCCGCCGGGTCGAACCAGTTGTAGTCGTGGTCGTAGGAGCCGTCCGCGCCCCGGCCCCGGTACTGCTGGGCCACGGCCGGGTGGGTGTGGTCCACGCCGCTGTCGATGTTGGCGACGACGATGCCCTCGCCGCGGACGCCTAGCTGGTCCCAGACCTGCGGTGCCTTGATCCGGTCGATGTTCCATTCGACGGCGTCGGCCGCCGTCTTCTCCCGGGTGCCTTCCGCGGGCTTGGGGAGGGTGACCTGGTCGTCCGCGTCGATCCGGGACACTTCGGGGCGCTGGGCCAGGGCTCCGGCGAGCTTGTCGGTGCCGACGACGCGGACGGCGTTGACGATCCAGTACGAGGTGTACTCGGCCTTCACACCGTCCAGGGCCTTGATCACTTCGGCCTGGCTGCGCGCGGCGTGGTCCTTCTTCAGGCGCAGAACCGTTTCCGCTTTCGCGGTGCGGGTCTGCTGCCCCCGCGCGGCGGTGAGGTCGGCCGCGCTGTCGAGGTAGACCCAGAAGACCGCCTTGGCGGAGCCGTCGAGCTGGGCCCGGAGACTCGGCTCGATCTTGCGCTCGGCCATGCCCGGGGTGGGGGCCGGATCGGGGGCGGCCGCGGCCACGCCCACGCCCAGGGGCAGCAGCAGGGCCGCGGTGAGGGCGGCGAACCCTGTGCGCAGGGGGCGTAATCGTGAGCGGGGGGTTCGTCGGGTGTCGCTTCGTGCCACGTGGGGTCTCCTCGTACGCCGTGTGCAGAACGTGCGGAAAGGGTGTGCGTGACGTGCGCGGGCCATGGTGCGGGAGGTGTCATGGCCCGTACAAGAGTGCCTAATGAGCCGTGCCGCCCGCCGGACCTCCACCCGGGCCACCACCCGGGCCGCCACCCGGGCCGCCACCCGGGCCGCCGGGCAGCCCGCCGTCACCGGGGCCGCCACCGGCCGGGTGGCCGTTCCCAGCCGGGTGGCCGTTCCCAGCC
The DNA here is from genome assembly GCF_056428985.1 of Streptomyces sp. CA189. NCBI lineage: Bacteria > Bacillati > Actinomycetota > Actinomycetes > Kitasatosporales > Streptomycetaceae > Streptomyces > Streptomyces sp. CA189. Next base: position 132,655 of record NZ_JBWJVM010000009.1, read on the forward strand.
GGGTGGCCGTTCCCAGCCGGGTGGCCGTTCCCAGCCGGGTGGCCGTTCCCAGCCGGGTGGCCGTTCCGGGCCGCGCGGGCCAGCCTGGGGGAATGACCGAGCCCGTCCCGTCGCCCTCCCCCGGGGTGCGCCTCAGTACCGCGCAGGGCCGGTGGATCGTGCTGACCACCGTGCTCGGGTCCGCCATGGCGCTGCTCGACTCGACCGTGGTCAATGTGGCCCTGCCCGCCATCGGGCGGGATCTCGGCGCCGATCTGGCGGTGCTCCAGTGGACGGTCAACGCCTACCTGCTGACCCTCGCGGGCCTGATCCTGGTCGGCGGGTCGCTCGGGGACCGGTTCGGGCGGCGCCGGATCTTCGTGCTCGGGGTGGTGTGGTTCGCGGTCGGCTCCCTGCTGTGCGGGCTCGCGCCGAACGCCGGGGTGCTCATCGCCGCCCGCGCCCTGCAGGGCATCGGCGGGGCGCTGCTGACGCCCGGTTCCCTCGCGCTGATCCAAGGCTCGATCCACCCCGACGACCGGGCCCGCGCGGTGGGCCTGTGGTCGGGGTTCGGCGGGGTGGGCGCCGCGGTGGGGCCGTTCCTGGGCGGCTGGCTGGTCGACGGGCCGGGCTGGCGCTGGGTGTTCCTGCTGAACGTGCCGGTGGCCGCGCTCTGCGTCCCGGTCGCGCTGCGGCACGTACCGGAATCGCGGGATCCGGTGGCGCACGGGCGGTTCGACGTGGCCGGGGCGGTCCTCGGCGCCGCCTCTCTCGCGCTGCTGACCTACGCGCTCATCGAGGCCCGGTCGGGCGCCGCGCTCGTGGTGGGAGCCGCCGTGGGCGGGGTGCTGCTGGCCGGGGTCTTCGTGGTGGTCGAGCGGCGGCGGGCCGATCCGATGGTGCCCCCGGACATCTTCTCCTCGCGCCTGTTCACCGCCGTCAACCTGGTCACCCTGTGCGTGTACGCGGCCTTCGGCGGCTTCTTCTTCCTCGTGGTGCTCCAGTTGCAGGTGGTGTCCGGGTACTCCGCCCTGGCCGCCGGGGCCGCCCTGCTGCCCACCACGGCCCTGATGCTGCTGCTGTCGGCCCGCTCCGCGCAGCTCGGGGAGCGGATCGGCCCGCGCATCCCGCTGACCGTGGGACCGCTGCTGTGCGCGGCGGGGATGCTGCTGATGCTGCGGGTGGGTCCCGGGGCCCCGTACGTACGGGACGTGCTGCCGGCGCTGCTCGTGATGGGCCTGGGCATGGCGGCCCTGGTGGCTCCGCTGACGGCGACCGTCCTGTCCTCGGTGGACCCCGGCCGGGCGGGCCTGGCCAGCGGCATCAACAACGCGGCCGCGCGCGCCGCCGGACTCCTCGCGGTGGCCGCGCTGCCGCTGCTGGCCGGGATGGGCCCGGACGCGTACCTCTCGCCCGGGGCCTTCGACGCGGCCTTCGGGCGGGCGATGTTCTGGTGCGCGGGGGTGCTGGTGGCCGGAGCCGCCGTGGCCTGGGCGACCGTACGCTCCCCCGTGCCCGGGGCCTGTCACCCGCAGTGCCGTACCAACTGCGCGGTGACCGCTCCGCCGCTCGAACCCCCGGGAGCGGCGGAGCGGTAGCCCCGTTGGGGATCGCCGAGCGGTCCGCTACCAGGGGCTCGGCACCGGCGGGGCGACGACCGGCGGGCGGTCGTCGCAGGTGATGGTGTTGGGCAGTTCCCAGCCGGCCAGCCAGGGTCCCGTCGTACCGCCGCCGTCGTTGCCGCCCCGGTCGACGAGGCTGAACTCCGAGCCGGTGGCGGGGAAGTTGAAGGAGCCGCAGTTGTTGACGCCCACGGCCCCGACGTTCCGGGCGTCGACGTTCTCGAAGCTCGCCGAGCCGGCCACCCGCGCGCTGACCACGGAGGTACCGGTGCCGTCGACCCGGGCGTCCTTGAAGTGGACGTTCTCGATGCGCACCCTGTCCTTCACCGGCCAGTCGCTGACCAGCATGATCGCGTTGTAGGTGCTGTCGAGGAAGGAGTTGCCGGTGACCCGGATGTCGGCCTGGTCGATGCTGCGGTCCAGGGCGTAGAACCAGATCGCACCGAGCCCGATGTTCCAGTTCAGTTCGTACGTGCCGGCGCGCACGGTGGTGTTGCCGTCGATCCGCAGGCTGCCGGTGAAGGGTTCGGCTCCGAAGCGGGAGCCGACGTGCAGGGCGCTGCCCTCGCGGACCGGGTCCGCGACGAGGTTGGCGGTGACGGTGGTGTCGGCCCCGCCGTAGATCGCGATGCCGTTGGCCAGGGTGGGGCTCTGCACGGTGTTGTGGTCGAAGGTGTTGCGGGCGTTCGTGGTCTTCTCCGCCCACATGGCGAGGCCGTCGTCGCCCGTGTTGCGGACGAAGTTGTCCTGGACGAGGGAGTCGGTGACTCCGGTGTGGAAGTTCAGGCCGTCGGCGATCTGGTCGGTGATGACGTTGCGGGTGACCTTCACGTTGCTCATCGGGCCGTCGAACCAGAGGCCGACCTTGGTGTGGTGGATGTAGAGGGAGTCGATGGTGGAGTCGCTCATCGCGCCGCCGACTCCGTTGACCTGGTCGGTGTCCACGCGCTCGCGGACGTCGCCCTCGATGGCGAAGCGGGAGAGGTGGACGCCCCGGCTGCCGCCGTCCGCGGCCTCCTTGCCGTAGAAGCCGACGCCCTTGCCCTTGACGGTGGTGTACCAGCTGCCGGCGCCGGTGATCGTGACCTCGTCCACGATGATGTGGCGGTTGACCTGGTAGGTGCCCGGCGGCAGGTACACCGGGAGCCGGTGGCGCTTGGCGAAGGCGATGGCCCGGTCGATGGCGTCGGCGGAGTCCCGGCGGCCCGTCGGGTCGGCGCCGAAGAGGAGGACGTTGGCGGCGGCCGCCTCCACGTGCGGGGCGCCGACGCGCTGCGAGTCGAGCAGGTCGATCACCGTCCAGGCGGCGGGGCTCCCGGCCGGGACGGTGAGCCGGACCTTCTCGCCCGCCCGGTGGGTGCGGCCCAGGAGCAGGCGCTGCTCGTCGTACATGTGGGTGGGGCGGAACGGCTTGGCGATGACCGGGGCCGGGGTGGTGGCCGCCGGGACGCAGGCGCACTCGGTGATCCACCAGTCGGGGTGCAGGAGGTCTGCCTGCGGGTCGTTGCTGAACGGGTACTGGTTGTACAGCCAGGAGTACTGCGAGGTCAGCGTCATGGAGCGGCGGTTCTTGCCGTTCACGGTGACCTCGAGCGGGGCGGTGATGCCGCCGCCGGCCGGGGCGTCGGGGAGGCTGTAGCGGACGGTGACCGCGTCGGCCGCCGCGGGCAGGGTGAACTCCACGTACTGGCCCGGGACCAGCCGTACCGCCTTGCGGCCGGAGGCCTCGGCGGGCAGTGCGTACGCGGTGCGGTCGGGGCCGATGAGCGTGCCGGTGGTGACCGCGTTCTCCGCCTCCTGCTCGGCGAAGTCCACCCGGGCACCGCGGCCCTCGGCCAGTGCGGGGTCGAGGGCCGCCCGGGTGACGGCCGTGGGTGCCACCGGCTCCGCGGCGGCGGGGCGGGCCGCGGCCGCGCCCGCGCCGAGGGCGCCGAGGCCGAGGGCGGACACGGTGAACGCCGCCAGGACGGCGGCTGCCCGTGCGGGGACGGCTCTTCTGCTCGCGGCGCCGGCTGCGGCTGCTCTCGCGGCGGTGCTTGCAGCTCTTCTTGGGGGCATGGCCGGGACAGTAGGACCACGCGCGCAAACACGGCAAGAGTTGTGCAGAATTCTTCTCCGTCTTATCGAGTTTTTCCAGCAATCCGTGGTGTGGCAGACGCCCACACCTCGGCCCTACCGTGAGATGGGGAGGGCCCCATGTGCTGGAGCGCGACGGCCGATCTGACGGCGGGCACGGTCATCACCGCCGTTGGGATCGCCTGCCTGGCCCGGACCCGGCGCGCCCGGGACCTGCCCGTCGCCGCGCTCCCGCTGATCCTGGGCGCGCACCAGCTGATCGAAGCCGCCGTCTGGAACTCCGGCGGCGGCTGCGGCCCGGCCACCACCGCCTGGGCGGTGATCGCCCTCCCGCTGCTGCCCGCATGGGTGCCGCTCGGGGTGCTGCTCGCCGCCGCGCCCGAGCTCAGGTGCCGACTGCGCTGGCCCGCCGCCGCTGGACTCGCCACCGGCGCATACCTCTCGTACTGCTTGGCGACCCGCCCGGTGAGCGCCGAGGTCCGCGGCCACACCCTCGGATACGGCGTGAACGTCCCGTGGATCCCGCTGGTCCTCGCGGGATACCTGTTCGCCACGCTCGGCGCCCTGCTCCTCTCCGGGGACCGCCGGCTCCGCTTCCTCGGCCTCCTCCTGGCGGCCGGGGCCGTCGTCTGCGCGGCGCTGTGGAGGCTGGAGTTCGCTTCCACCTGGTGCGCCTTCGCCGCGGCCGCCTCGACGCTGATCCTGGTCTGGACCGGCGGTCGCGCGCGTTCCCCTTCTGTACGCGACGCCGCCGGCCGGGGTGCGCCGAGCCTGTAACACCGGCCAGGACGGGGAACAGGACCGCCCGCCGAAGGTAAAAAGATTCGACCGCCGACCACGGGCCCACCTTGTGGTTTGTCGCTTTTCGGCCTCGGAGCCCGCCGGATGCAGCCACGACGGAGTGGCTGGGTGCGCCGAGGTGCCCGGCGCCCGGGGCGGCGCGGCGTCCCGGCACGCGTTCGACTTCTGACGTGGTGGATTCGAGCGGACACCCCCCACCGGCGAGCTCCTCCCCCGGCGCACTTCCGTCACTCCGGGGCCACCGGCCATCCACAGCGGGTCGTCGTTCCCAGCGTCCGATGGGACCTTCAACCCCCCTCCGCGAGCCCCGAATCGACACCTTCCGCGGCCGCCACCGACGAAAGACGCCTTGACGTATCTAGTGACTTCGCAAGCACTCGGCAGTAGAACTCGTTCTCATTCCGCCTAGAGTGAGGAAGCTCACATGAGCGACAAAGGCCTGCACAAAACGAACCAGAACGGCGTCTCGCGTCGAGGATTTCTCGGTAGAACTGGTTCCATCCTGGGTGCAATGGCCCTTGCGGGTCAGATCGCCCCGTCCCAGGCCCAGGCCGCCGCGGCCGGCGCGGCCGCCGCCGGCCCCATCGACAACGGGGCGCACGTACCGGCCCTCGTGATCGGTACCGGGTACGGCGGTTCCGTCGCCGCCCTGCGGCTCGCCCAGGCCGGCGTCGACGTCCACATGATCGAAATGGGCATGGCCTGGGACACCCCCGGCTCGGACGGCAAGATCTTCTGCAACACGACCACCCCGGACTACCGCGCCTACTGGCTCCGCACCAAGACCAAGGCTCCGCTGAGCAACTTCCTGGGCTTCCCCATCGACAAGGCGGTCCCCCGCTACACCGGCATCCTCGACGCCGAGGAGATGGGCGGGATCATCGTCTACCAGGGCCGCGGCGTCGGCGGCGGCTCGCTGGTCAACGGCGGCATGGCGGTCACCCCGAAGCGCGCGAACTTCGGCGCCGTCCTGCCGACCGTCAACGCGGACGAGATGTACGACACCTACTACCCGCGCGCCAACGCCGGTCTCGGGGTCAGCCTGATCGACCCGGCCTGGTTCGAGAGCGTCGACTGCTACCAGTTCTCCCGCGTCGGCCGCAAGCACGCCCAGCGCGCCGGGTTCCCCTTCGTCTTCGTCCCCGACGTGTACGACTGGGACTACATGAAGCAGGAGGCGGCCGGGACCGTCCCCAAGTCCGCCGTCGCCGGTGAGATCCTGTACGGCAACAACGCCGGCAAGAAGTCCCTCCAGCAGACCTACATCGCCCAGGCCAAAGCCACCGGCAAGGTCACCATCTCGGCCCTGCACAAGGTCACCTCGGTCTCCCAGGCGTCCGGCGGCGGGTACACGGTCGTCATCGACCAGATCAACACCACGGGCGACACCGTCGGCACCAAGACCGTCGTCGCGGACAAGGTGTTCTTCGCGGCCGGCAGCGTCGGCACCAGCAAGCTGCTCGTCCGGCTCAAGGCCACCGGCGCGCTGCCCCACCTGAACAACGAGATCGGCAAGGGCTGGGGCGACAACGGCAACGTCATGTGCGGCCGGGCCAACCACATGTGGGACGCGACCGGCAAGGTGCAGGCCTCCATCCCCTGCGGCGGCATCGACAACTGGGACGCGGGCGGCGCGTTCGCCGAGGTGGCGCCGCTGCCGACCGGCATCGAGACGTACGCCTCGTTCTACCTGTCGATCACGAAGAACCCGAACCGCGCGCAGTTCACGTACAACGCCTCGACGGGCGGGGTCGAGTTGAACTGGCAGACGGCGTGGAAGGCACCGTCCATCGCCATGGCGAAGACCATCTTCGACAAGATCAACTCGAAGGAGGGGACGATCTACCGGACCGACCTCTTCGGCACCAACAAGATCTGGGGCGACCACCTCACCTACCACCCCCTCGGCGGGGCGGTCCTGGACATGGCCACCGACAACTACGGCCGCCTGCACGGCTACACCGGCCTGTACGTCATCGACGGCGCGCTGATCCCCGGCAACACCAGCGTCAACCCGTTCGTCACCATCACGGCGCTCGCCGAGCGCAACATCGAGAAGATCATCGCCACCGACCTGTAGGGGCGGCGGACAGCACGCAGACCGGGGCCGTCGGATTCTCCGACGGCCCCGGACCCGTGTGCGAGCCGCACGCGCTCCGCGCTCAGTGGCCCGGCAGCACGCAGACACTGTCGAGGCCGAGCACGTGGTTGAGCCGGCCGAAGGCCAGCCAGGAGCCGATGCTCATGGTCAGCTCCACGATCTCCACCTGGCTGTAGCGTGCCGCCATCCGCTTCCAGAACTCCTCGTCCAGGCCGTGGTGGTCCAGGCAGTACCGCTCCGCATACTCCGCCGCGAGCCGGGTGCGCTCGTCGAAGCGGTCCGTGGTGCGCCAGTCGGTGACGGCCTCGGGGAACTCGTCCTCGACCTTCTCCCCGTCCCGGTCGGTGCGCCAGTCCAGGCAGAAGATGCAGCCGTTGATCTGCGCCACGCGCAGCCGTGCCGCTTCGAACTCCCGCAGTCCCAGGGTGGTGTGGGCGTAGACCGACAGCGAGAAGTTGGCGGCGGCCATCCCGATGCCGGGTACCAGATCGCCCCACACGTACTCGATGGGGTGCTGGCCTTCGGGTATGTCGATCCTCATGACAGTTTCCTTCCGAGTTTGCCGACGGCGGGGCGCAGCGGGACGTCCAGGGCGTCGTAGAGCCCCGGTTCGGCCTCCACCAGCCAGTCGATGGCCCCGACGAGGCGTCCGACGGCGGTGGCGTTGCCGCCGGCGGAGCGGTTCTCGCCCTCGTCGGTGGCCTCGATGGTGACCTCGATGTGCGGGCGGCCCTCGATGATCACCCGGTGGGCGCCGTCACCGCCGTCGGGCGAGGTCGGCCAGTCGGGGGCGCAGGAGGCGTGGATGCGGGTGACGTGCTCGATGACGATGCGGGGTTTGCCCTCGACGATCCCCTGCACCTCGAAACGGATGGCGCCCTGGGTGCCTCCCTCGAACTCCCCCATCGTGCGCGTGGTGACGGTGGTGTCGAGGGCGCGGCGCTCCACGGTCTCGCGGATGTCGTCGAGTTCGACGCCCAGCGCCCGGGCCATCATCCGGATCTGCCCGCCCCACACCATGGTCGGGATGGACGGCATGAGCATCATCGGCTCGTAGTCCATGGGCTGGCCCATGCCGATGAGGAAGCGGACGGAGTCCGGCTGATCGTAGGTGGAGTAGTCGAAGATCTCCTGGCAGCGGATGACGTCGATCCGGGTGCCGAGACCGCTGAGCAGCAGCGGGAGCACGTCGTTGCCCCAGCCGGGGTCGACGCCGGAGGCGAAGAGCGAGCCGCCGCCCTCCGCGACCGCGGCCGTCACCGGATCGAGGAACTCTGGTGGGGCGCTGCGGTAGTCGTAGAGCGGATAGAGGGCGGGGCTCACGACGACGGCCCCGGCGCGGATCGCCCGGGTGATGTCGGCGAGCGCGTCGTCGGGGCGGATGTCGCCGGACGCCGCGTAGACGACCGCCCGCGGACGGGCCGCGAGGACCGCCTCGATGTCGTCGGTGGCCGCGACGCCCGTCTCGTAGTCGAGTTCGCCGAGTTCACCGGCGTCGCGGCCGACCTTTTCTGGATGGTGGACGATGACGGCGGCCAACTTCAGCGCCGGATGGGCTTCTACGGCACGGATGGCCAAACGGCCGACGTTGCCGGTACCCCAGACAACCGTGGAAATCATGCGCGGAGGGTAGCTTCAGGACCTGTAGGTTCCTAGAGCCGTGTACGGAAATTCCGGCCTGCTGTCACTGGTTTTGCGCACCCAGCACGAAGAGCAGGTAGACGAAGAACGCGAACAAATGGCCTACGAACAAATAGGCAATGAGTCGGATGATGAGACCCCGCGGGAACTTGGACTGCTGTACTTGCTGCGGCAGTGCTCCCTGCGTGTCCTGCGTATCGGATGACATGGCGTACGGCTCCTCGCCTATCGGTGGTGTGTGGTCGCGCCGGTGCCGCCGCCGAGGCACAGGCCGGCGAGGCTGCTCTGCAACAGGGTGTGGACGAACAGCAGCTCCGCCCCGGCGGCCGAGGCCGCGCCGATCCGGTGCGCGGTGAGCGAGTCGAAGTGGGCGCTGTCCCCGGGCTCCAGCAGGTACTCGGTATCCCCCAGGTGCAGCCGCAGCCGCCCCTGCAGCACGTACAGCCATTCCTCCCCGGGATGTACGCGGACCAGCTCGCCCTGGCTGCGGCCGTAGGGGACGTGCACGCGCAGCGCCTGCATCCCGCGGCCGGAGCCGCCGGCCTGCCAGTACGTCCAGCCGTCCGCCTCGCGGGCGCCCGGACCGCCGGCCCGTACGATGGGATCGGCGACGGCCGGGGTCTCCCCGAGCAGCTCCGAGACCGTCGTACCGTACGTACGGGCGAGTCCGAGCAGCAGCGGCAGCGAGGGCTGGCGGCGGCCGGTCTCCAGCCGCGACAGGTGCGCCGGCGAGAGCCGGGCCCGGGCGGCCGCGGCCTCCAGGGTGAGCCCGGCCCGGCGGCGCAGATCGCGCAGCTGCGGGGCCACGGTGGGCAGCTCGGCCGCTTCGCCGGGGTCGGGGGCAGGACCGGTTGTCATGCCCCGATTGAGCCAGATCCTTACCTGCCTGGCAATCCGCCTTGCCTCTGAGGCAAATCCCTTATGCGGCGTCGCCTGGTCCGGGCGGGCCGCCGAGCACCGTCTCCACCGTGTCCGCGTCCCGCGCCCGCTTGTCGGGGCGGTGGCGCAGGACGCGCGCGAAGCGCAGGGCCACCCCGGCCGGGTAGCGGGGGGAGCGCTGCAGGCCGTCGTAGGCGATCTCCACCACCAGTTCGGGCCGCACCCGGACCGTGTGGCCGTCGTCCTCGACCGCGAGCTCCCCGAGCCGCTCGGTCTGCCAGCGCAGCATCTCGTCGGTGAGTCCCTTGAAGGTCTTGCCGAGCATCGCGTAGCCGCCGTCGGCGGTCCGGGCGCCCAGGTGCAGATTGGACAGGAGGCCGGTGCGCCGGCCGTGGCCCCGCTCCACGGCGAGCACCACCAGGTCCAGGGTGTGCACCGGTTTCACCTTGAGCCAGTGTTTGCCGCGCCGGCCGGCCGCGTAGGTGGAGTCGAGGGCCTTGAGCATCACGCCCTCGTGCCCGCGGCGCAGGGTCCGCGCCCAGAACTCCTGCGCCTCGGCCGACTGCGCCGCCGGGTCCTCGACCACGAGCCGGCCGACCCGGGACTCCTCCGGTACCAGGGCGGTGAGCGCCGCGTACCGTTCGCGCACCGGCAGGTCGAGGAGCACGCGGTCGCCTGCCGCCAGCACGTCGAAGAAATAGGGGACGACCGGGAGGGTCCGCCGGGCGGCCTCGACGTCGGCACGGGAGCCGACCCGGCTCGCCACCTCCTGGAACGGCACCGGCCGCCCGTCCGCCACGGACCGTCCGATGACCTCCCCGTCGAGGATGAACCGGTCCCCGGGAAAGGACCGGGCCAGCTCGGCCACTTCCGGCAGCCGGTCGGTGATGTCGTCGAGGGAGCGCGTGTACACCCGTACCTCGTCCCCCTCGCGGTGGACCTGCACCCGGATCCCGTCGAGCTTCTCCTCCACCGCGCACGGCCCGAGCGCGGCCAGGGCCTGGGCGACCGACTTGGCGGTGTTCGCCAGCATCGGCTGTACGGGCTGCCCCACGCGCAGGGTGACCGCGCGCAGGGCCGCCGCCCCGTCGGCGAGCACCGCCGCCGCCACCCGGGACAGGGAGCCGTCGAGCATGGCGGCCCGGCGGAGGTCGGCGGCGGGCACCCCGGCCGCGGCGGCCACCCCCTCCAGGGCCACGGCGTCGAGCGCGCCCTGGCGCACCTCCCCGGAGAGCAGGCTGCGCAGGAACCGCTGCTCGGCCGCGGTCGCGGCGCCGAGCAGCGCGTCCAGGATCCGGCGGCGCTCGGCCTGGGCGCCGGCCCCGGCCACGGCGGCGAGCCGGGTGACGGCCTCGTCGACGGCGGTCACGGTCAGGGTGGGTTCGGGGGCGGGCTCGGTCTCCCCGGCGAGCGCGCGCCAGCCGATCCCGGGGCGGCCCTGCGGGAGCCGCCCGGCCAGGTAGGAGACCGCCAGGGCCGCCTCCTCGGCGGGCGCGGCGGCGAACAGCTCCGCGAGCAGGGCGGTCTTCCCCGACCTGGCGGAGGTTTCCGCGACCTCCCGGGACACGCGCGCGACCTCGGCGAGCAGCATGCGGCCATCCTCCCGCCGGGCGACGGGCGCCGCAGCCCGGCGGGGCGCAGCCGGGCAGGAAATCCAGCCTCGCCGGCGTTTGAGGCCCGGGGTCTGGGGCGGAGCCCCCCACGCGGCGGAGCCGCAGAATGCCGCACAGCCGGGAAGGGGCGGGGTGGGGAACAGACCGCCCCGCCCGACCCCGCCGGGCTCTCCGACTCCCGGCCCCCGGCCCGGCTCGCCGCGCCCCGCGTACCGCAGGCGCGGTATGCCGACCGGCCGGCGTAGTCCTTGAGAACGTCCGGAGTTCAGCCTGCGGGAGCGCGGCCACCGGCGGCCTGGCGCTTAGGGTTCCCGTATGAAGCTCCGACTGCCCCGGCGCCGCCGAAGCCGCCTCCTAGCGGGCGCGGCCGCGCTCGCCGTCGTCGCGGGGGCGGGCACCCTCACGGCCGCCGCCGCGGCCGGCGACGCCCCGTCCGTGCGCCGCGAGGACAAGGTCCTCGACATGCCCGGCGCCGGGATCGACATCTCGTACTTCACCAGCGGGGACACCGCGGGGGACGGTGGAGAGAAACGTCCCACCGTGCTCCTCGCCCACGGTTTCGGCGGCAGCAAGGAGGACGTGCGCCCGCAGGCCGAGCGCCTCGCCCGCGACGGCTACGCGGTGCTGACCTGGTCGGCGCGCGGCTTCGGCCGCTCCGGCGGGAAGATCGGGCTGAACGACCCCGAGTACGAGGTCAAGGACGTCTCCCGGCTGATCGACTGGATCGCCGCCCGGCCCGGGGTGCGCCTCGACGCGGCCGGAGATCCGCGCGTCGGAGTCGCGGGCGGCTCCTACGGCGGCGCGATCTCGCTGCTCGCGGCCGGAAACGACCCGCGCGTGGACGCCATCGCCCCCTCGATCACGTACTGGAACCTCGCGGACTCCCTCTTCCCCGGCGGCGTCTTCAAGAAGCTGTGGGCGGGCCTCTTCTTCACCACCGGCTCCGCGGGCGGACTGCAGCCGGGCGCCTCCGGCCCCGGCGCCGTCCCGCAGGCGGCCCCGGCCGCGCCGGGCTGCGGACGGTTCCAGCCGGAGCTGTGCGCCATGTACGAACGGGTCGCGGTGGCCGGGCAGCCCGACCCCGAGGCCCGCGCGCTGCTGGAGCGGCGCAGTCCCTCGGCGGTCGGCGGCGCGATCAAGGTGCCGACCCTGATCACGCAGGGCCAGGACGACTCCCTCTTCCCGCTGGACCAGGCCGATGCCACGGCCCGGGCGATCGCCGCCAACGGCGCGCCCGTCTCCGTGGACTGGGCGGCCGGCGGTCACGACGGGGGCATGCGCGAGGGGGACCGCGTCGAGGACCGGGTGAAGACCTGGTTCGACCGCTACCTCAAGGACGACACGGCCGTGGACACCGGCCCGGCCTTCCGCGTCTCGCGCTCCGGCGGCATCGACTCCACCGACGGCCAGGTCACCCTGCGCGGTGCGAGCGGCTCCACGTATCCCGGGCTGCTGTCCGGGCCGCGCGAGTTCGCCCTGACCGGCCGGGAGCAGACGTTCGCCAACCCGGCGGGCGGAGCCCCGCCGGCGCTGTCCGCGCTGCCGGGCATCGGCGGGCAGCTCGCCGCCCTCGGAGGCGGCCTCTCGCTGGACTTCCCCGGGCAGAACGCCCGGTTCGACTCGGAGCCGCTGACCGGGGAGACCCGGATCACCGGGACCCCGACCATCACCCTAAAGGTGAGGTCTACGGCTGCGGACGGTTCGGCCGTCCTGTTCGGCAAGGTGTACGACGTCAGCCCCGACGGGCGCCAGCAGGTACTGCCCAGTCAGCTGGTGGCCCCGGTACGGGTGGAGGGCGCCCAGCAGGACAAGACCGTCGAGCTGCGGCTGCCCGCCATCGACCACGCCGTCGAGGCCGGGCACCGGCTGCGGCTCGTCGTCGCCGCCACGGACCTCGGCTACGCCTCCCCGGCCGCGCCCGCGTCCTACACCGTCTCGGCGCAGGGCCCGCTGGCCGTGCCCGTCGCGGGCGGGGTGCGCACGGCGTCCTCCGGGCTGCCCGCCTGGACCTGGTGGATGCCGCTCGGGGCCGCGCTGCTGGCCGCGGGGCTGGTGGGGATCCGGAGGACCGGCCGGGGGCCGGGCGGGATCCGGGCGGGCGCACCGCAGCCCGACCCCGCGCTGGCCGACGTACCACTGGAGATCACCGGGCTGACCAAGCGGTATGCCAAGGCGCAGGACCGCTACGCCGTACGGGACCTGTCCTTCCGGGTGGAGAAGGGCCAGGTGCTCGGCCTGCTCGGGCCCAACGGCGCGGGCAAGACCACGACCCTGCGGATGCTGATGGGCCTGATCACTCCGGATGCCGGGGAGATCCGGGTCTTCGGGCACCAGGTACGGGCCGGCGCGCCCGTGCTCTCGCGGGTCGGGGCGTTCGTGGAGGGTGCCGGCTTCCTGCCGCACCTGACGGGGCGCGCCAACCTGGAGCTGTACTGGCAGGCCACGGGCCGCCCCGCCGGGGACTCCCACATGGAGGAGGCCCTGGAGATCGCCGGGCTCGGCGACGCCCTGGAGCGGGCGGTGCGCACGTACTCGCAGGGCATGCGCCAGCGCCTCGCGATCGCGCAGGCCATGCTCGGCATGCCGGACCTGCTGATCCTCGACGAGCCGACCAACGGTCTGGACCCGCCGCAGATCCGCGAGATGCGCGACGTGATGATCCGGTACGCGGCCGGCGGGCGGACGGTCATCGTCTCCAGCCACCTGCTGTCGGAGGTCGAGCAGTCCTGCACGCACCTGGTGGTCATGGACCGCGGGCGGCTCGTCCAGGCGGGCGAGGTCTCCGAGATCACCGGTGGCGGAGACGTCCTGCTGGTGTCGCTGGCCGAGCCGGTGGACGAGGCGGTCGTCGGGAAGATCGCCGCGCTGGAGGGAGTGGAGTCCGTGGCAAGCGCCGAGGACGGTCTGCTCGTACGGCTGGACGGCGCGAGCGCCGCCGAGCTGATCGCCGAACTCGTACGGCTGGAGGTGCCGGTGTCCGGAGTGGGGCCGCACCGGCGGCTGGAAGACGCGTTCCTCACCCTGATCGGAGGCGCGGCATGAACACCGTGACGGATGTGAACACGAAGGCGAGCGCGGGCCCGCCCGCGAACGGCGACGTGACGCCGGGCGGCATCGGCCGCGAGGTCGCGCACGGCTACCGGGCGAACCGGACGCTGCCGCTGCGCGTGGAGGCGCTGCGTCAGTGGCGCCGGCGGCGGACGCTGGTGATGGGCGGGATCCTGGCCGCGCTGCCCTTCATCCTGATGATCGCCTTCGCGGTGGGCGGCGGCCCGGGCAGCCGGAGCGGCGGCGACGGCCGGATCACCCTCATCGACACGGCGACGGCCTCCGGCGCGAACTTCGCGGCCACCTGCCTGTTCGTGTCGGCCGGGTTCCTGCTGGTGGTGCCGGTGGCGCTGTTCTGCGGGGACACGGTGGCCTCGGAGGCCAGCTGGTCCTCGCTGCGCTATCTGCTGGCCTCGCCCGTGCCCAGGGCCCGGCTGCTGTGGAGCAAGCTGGTGGTGGCGCTCGGGTTCAGCCTGGCCGCGATGGTGCTGCTGCCGCTGGTGGCGCTCGCGGCGGGTACGGCGGCCTACGGGTGGGGGCCGCTGGAGCTCCCCGCGGGCGGCTCGCTGCCGGCCGGGGACACGGTCGGGCGGCTCGCGATCGCCGTGGGGTTCGTCTTCGTCTCGCAGCTGGTCACGGCCGGCCTGGCGTTCTGGCTGTCGACGCGGACCGACGCGCCGCTGGGCGCGGTGGGCGGGGCGGTCGGCCTGACGATCGTCGGCAACGTGCTGGACGCGGTGACGGCGCTGGGGTCCTGGCGGGAGTTCCTGCCGGCGCACTGGCAGTTCGCGTGGGCCGACGCCTTGCAGCCGCAGCTCGAATGGGGCGGGATGATCAAGGGGACGGTGGTGTCGGTGTCGTACGCGGTGGTGCTGTTCGCCCTCGCGTTCCGCGGGTTCGCGCGCAAGGACATCGTGTCCTGAGGTTCGGCCGTCGGGGGCCAACCCCGGCGGCCCCTCGTGTGCCTGCCGCCGCAGCGGCCCGTACCCCCCAAGAATCGCCTCGGTCAGGACGTACGGACGCGTCCGAACGGCACCGAGGTGGTGCGAACTGTTCGGAGGGGGGGCGGACAGGAGCGTGTTAACTCGATTGAGTGGTTGTCGGATTGGCGGCTTGCGGGGCGCCGTACGTGGTCGGGTAGCGTCGCTGGTGCGATCTGGGACGCCGGGTGCGGTGCCAGCGTGCGGGGCCCCTGCTCCACCGGAGTGCCGGAACCCAGTGCGCTCAAGACCGTTCGGGGCGTGCCACTGCGCCGAGATCACTTCTGTGCAGCGACAAGGATCGGTACGACCGATGGACAGAGCGTTCCGACACGCAGGTTCGTGCTGACCGGGTGCCTCGCGGCGCCTGAACATTGGACCGAACCCGGGGGCCGACCGGTCGACACGATGATCCGCAATCAGATCAAGGTGACCGCAGACGAACTGCGGGCCAACGCGGACCTGGCGCCCCTGGTGCGGAAGGGCTCGCTGGCCGTGGTCGGCGCCTACTACTCGCTGGACACCGGTCAGGTGGACGTGCTGACGGGGGCGCCGACGGGGACCGCTTCCGCCAGCCCGTCGGAGAGTACGTCGGCCAGCGCCTCCGGGAGCGCCTCGCCGAGCCCGTCGGGGTCGCCGTCGCCATCGCTGTCGCCGTCGGAGTCCGCATCCGCATCCCCGTCGGATTCCGCGTCCGTCAGTCCGTCGCCCGACGCCTCCTGAAGGCCCGGCTCAGGTCATCCGGCGGCCCCGGCGACGGCGTCGACCTCCGCGAGGAGCTCGGCGTCGAGCGGCCGGTCGGCCACGGCCGCGTTGGCCCGCACCTGCTCGGCGGAGGTGGCGCCCGCGATGACGGAGGCGCAGCCGGGCTGGGCGGAGAGCCAGCCGATGGCGAGTTCCAGGACGGTGCGCCCGTGCTTGTCGGCGAGCGCCGCCAGGGCTTCCACGATGTCGAGGCGCTCGTCGGTGAGGTAGGCGTCGCGGCCTTCGAGGCGGGACCCGGCGGGGACGGGGGCGCCCCGGCGGATCTTTCCGGTCAACAGCCCGTTGGCCAGCGGGAAGTACGGCAGCACGCCGACCCCGTAGTGGCGGGCGGCCGGGACGAGCTCGCGCTCCGCCGACCGCTGGAGCAGCGACCATTCGTTCTGGGCCGATACGAAGGGTGCCGCGCCGGTCTCGCGGGCCACGTGGGCGGCTTCGGCGAGTTGCCAGCCGCTGAAGTTGGAGTGGCCGATGTAGCGGATCTTGCCTTCGGCGACCAGTTCGGTGAGGGCGGCGAGGGTCTCGACCACGGGAACGGCCGGGTCGGGGCTGTGGAGTTGGTAGAGATCGATGTGGTCGGTCTGCAGGCGGGTCAGGGAGGCCTCGACGGCGCGCCGGACGTAGGCGCGGCCGGCGCGGGAGCCGGCGGCGGGTCCGTAGCCCATGTCCACGCCGTCGTAGCCGAACTTGGTGGCGAGGACGACCTGGTCCCGGCGGCCCTTGAGGGCCTCGCCGAGGTGGGTTTCGGAGCCCCCGCGGCCCCCGTAGATGTCGGCGGTGTCGAGGAGGGTGATGCCCGCGTCGAGGGCGGCGTCGACGACGTCGCGGGTGGCCCGGGCGTCGAGGCGGCCGCCGAAGTTGTTGCAGCCGAGCCCGATCGCCGAGACCTGGAGACCTGGAGACCTGAACTGCCCAGGGGGAGATGGCGCATGGTTTCTCTTCCTCCACACTCGTCCGCACATGATCGACTGGACGGCAGTCTAGGGCGCGTCCTTCGGGTCGGGGCGGCGCGTTCAGTAGTCGATGTCGACGACCGTGGGGGCGGCCGAGGTCGGGTTGGTCCCGCAGGGTCAGTTCGGTGCCGGGGCGCTCCAGTTCCAGAACCGGTTGATCGAATCGATCGAATCGATCGTTTCGGTTTTCTGTGGTGGAATCGGGCGGCACGCGCACCGTGGACCACGCAGACCGCAGGGGGATCCTTGAGACCACACGTCGACCAGCGTCAGGCCCGGGTGCTCGCCCTCGTCCGGGCTCGGGGCAGTGCCCGGGTCGCGGACCTGGCCAGGGAACTGGGGATCTCCCCCGTCACCCTGCGCCGGGACGTCGAGGCGATGGCGGCGCGGGGCGAGATCCAGCGGATGCACGGGGTGATCAGCCGGCTGGAGTCCGCACCGGCGGGTGCGGAACTGCGGAGCCCGGCCCGGGCGGAGTCCGGCGCCGCGGCCTCGGACGCGATCAGGGGTGTGGACGCGGGTACGCGTGCGGGCCGGGGCGGCGGCGGGCTGGTGGTCGGGATGGTCGTGCCGACCACCGAGTACTACTACGCGGACGTCGTACGGGGGGCCCGCGAGGTGGTGGAGGCGCGGGGCGCGCGGCTCACCGTGGGGCTGACCCGGTACCTGGCGGGCGAGGACCGCACGCAGGCGGACCGGTTGCTGTCCACCGGGGCCGACGGACTGCTGCTGACCCCGAACTGGGCGGCCGGAGCGCCCGGACCCGGCGAAGGCGCCTGGACTGCCGAACTGCGGGTGCCGACCGTCCTGGTGGAACGGTGGGCTCCGCCGGGGCATCCGGCGGCCTCCCTGGACCGGGTGGCATCCGACCACGCGGACGGCGCGGCCCGGGCCGTGCGGCACCTGGCGGAACTGGGGCACAAGCGGATCGCGCTGGCCAGCCGGGAGACCCCGACGTCGGGACGGCTGCGGACCGGCTTCGCGGCGGCCGTGGCGACGCTCGGGCTGCAGCCGGCGCCGCCGTGGCCCGCGGCCGGGGCGGCATCTCTCACGGAGGCCGAGGCCTTCGCGCGGACCTTGGACTACTTGTGCGCGGCGGTGGCCGAGGGGGGCGTGACCGCGGCCCTGATCCACAGCGACACGGACGCGATCATGCTGATCCCACGGCTCCAGGCGCGGGGGGTGCGGGTGCCGGAGGACCTGGCGGTGATCACGTACGACGACGAGGTGGCCGAGCTGGCCGACGTACCCCTGTCCGCGGTGGCCCCGGCCAAGCGCGAGGTGGGGGCGCGGGCGGCCGGAATTCTGCTGGACCGGCTGGAGGACCGCGGGGCGGGGCAGGAGGGGCCGCGGCAGCACCTGGAGCTGCTTCCCCGGTTGACCGTCCGCCCGTAGCCCCGGGTACGAGATCCGGGTCCCGAGATCTGTCACTTAGCGCTGTAGTTGGCCCGTCCGGCCAACTACAGCGCTCAGCAGATCGTCGAGTCCCTGCCGCGGCCTTGAGCACCGTGCCAAACGTGAACTACGCGTGGATGTGATCCCTGGACCACGCCCTCGTCGAGGGGTGGTCGGCCGTGGCAGGCCCGTCCGCTGACCGGCGATGATTGATGGATGCGGGCTGGGCAATGGCGTCCGTCGGGTTCTCGGGGGTGGGGCAGTGATCGAGGTCGGGCAGCAGGGCGCGTTCAGCGTGAACAGTGTCGGCATGGAGCGCCAGCCGTTCCCATTGAGCTTCAGCGTCCGCGAGGCCGAGGGGCTGTGGCGGGTCAGCGCCGGTGCGGCCCAGGCGGGCGAGCTGGTCGACCTGCTCGTGGCCGTGGCGAACGACTCGGTCGCAGTGGTTTCGCTGGAGACCAACTCCTACCTGGATGAGGACTGGCATCCGCTGCAGCCCTCGCTGATCGCGGCCGAGCTCGGCGTGCCGTGCACGGTCCACTCCCTCGGATCCTGGGCGTCCGGCACGATCGGACTCGCGGAGGAATTCCTGGTGATGGACCGCGACCTCCTGCCCCGTCTCCTCGACGGCACCTGGTCGCCGTACGAGCTCACTCTGATCGACGTTCCCGCCGACATAACCTCGGAGCAGCTCGACGAGCTCGCCCTCGTGCTCGGCACGACCGGCATTGATGAGCTGCTCCTGAGTCGCCTGGGAGACTCCAGGGTCTGGTTCTCGGGCCACGACGACTGCTACGTGATGTTGGAGACCCGCGACCCCGCCCTGCCGGCCGCGGTCCTGGCGCGGCTGCTGACCCTGCTGGCCGGCTCCGCCCTCGCCGAACTCGCCGAACTCGCCGAGGAGCCTTTCTCGCGCGTTCCCGAGCCCGGGCCCTGGCTGCCCGAGCAGCTGATCGCCACCGCACCCCACTGGATCGGAGCCCTGGGCAACGTCACCAAGGATCTGGTCACTATCAGGCTGGCTGCCCTGCCAGGCCCGTGGCGGTTGGGCGTCGCGTTCCCGGAGCAGGCCGACCTCACCGCGACGCTCGACGTACGTCACGACACCTGGCGGATCTCGCCCGCGGAATAACGCGAGCAGCCACCCCCGGCGAGGTGCCGGGTGTCAGCGGTGGCAGGTCACGGAGCCTACGGAGCGGCACCCCGAGGTTGAGCCGGGCCGGGTGACCGGCCACGGGGTGCCATCGGACTTGTCTCAATGCCCTGCGGGCCAACCAAATCGCTCAGCCGGGCCAACTAGAACACTGAATCCCGAATGCCTCTGACCTGCGGAAACGTCACAGCAGCTCATGCGGGCGCGATGCTCCACCACCCACACTCCGGCCACTCCGCAGGCGCCGACCGTCTGACCTGACCGTTCCTCGGGGCCCCGCTGCCTAGGCTGCGGGGCCGAGGTCTCCCGTGAGGAGCCGGTCCAGAGGGCCAGGATGTCGTTGGAAAGGCTGAGTATCAGCTGCTGAGGTCGAACACGCCCCACGCCGTGAATGGCTCGGGCTGGACGTAGATCCTGCTTCCTCGGCCGACGACCCGCCGGCGGCCGGGGGCGGGACCATCGGGCAGGGTGAGTAGGCCGACGTTCTTCGGCTCAACGCATGTTTCGGTGAGCTCTCCGTGGGCGAGTCGATCCCGCTCCTCGCCGTAGCCGCCGTAGAAGGCCACCCGATCGCCGTGGACGGCTACCACATGGGCACCCCGTACCCGGTTCGCCCGCACCGTCACGGGCTGCTCGGGGCGGTTGGGGCGTATCTCGACAAGCGGGAAGTCCGTGTAGGGGCACGCCCAGGCGGTGGTACCCGACACGTTCAGGGCGTAGCAGTCGAAGAGACCGGGGATACGGGCCCCGTCCGACGTCCAGGCGAGCCTGCCCGCGGCGCTCCAGCGGCGGATTCCGACCGGGTTCTCGTCGAAGTGCCCGACCCAGATGTGGCCGGCCTCGTCCACGAGCAGGTGCTCGATGGCGTCCCCGACGGAGAAGGACGAGGTCTCTCGGCCGAGCGCATCGAAGACCTGGACCTGGTTCGCGTCCTCGTACCGGCGGGCGCGAGACGCAGCGACGACGAACCCGCCGTCGGGCAGGCGGTCCAGCTGCGGCCAACGGGCCCGCACCGCGCTCAGCTCGGTGAGTTCGACATTGCCGCCCGGATGGACGGAGACGACCAGGGCGTCGAAGGGCAGGACATCGCCCTCGCGCTGCGGAGCGTGGTCGGCAAGCAGCCAGTGGGCGGCGCCGAAGACGTCGACGGTACTGGTCAGGACATGGCGGACTTGGTGCGCTCGGGGGAGGTGGGCGTAGGGAATGAGGACGGTCTTCTGCACGGCGGGCTCTCCAGGGTGGGGGGTCACGGCCATCGGGCACTGCGGTGAGCGGTGGCGCGCGAGCGGTGGAGAGGGAGGCAGGGCGCCTAGACGGCATGGCCCTTTCTGGTCGTCATGAGGCGATCGTCGTCGACGTCCGGCCCCGCGACAAACCATTTCGGCGCATCGGTACCCCGGGCGCCCCACCGCAGTCCAGATCGGCAGCTCTACATCTGCCCGGCAGCGCCGGAGCACCCCCACACCGAGCTGATGCAGTAGCCGGCCAGACCACACCGGGCCCGCCCCGCTGGGATCCCGGACCTCCTGGCTCGACTGCTGCATCGATGCCACCAGCAGGAGCAGACCCTGGTCGGCCCGCACAGGATCTCCCGACGTCATCGCAGGTGGAAGCGGGCGTCGTCGCCCCGCATGCCAACTACAACGCGCATGGAGGCCAACTACAGCGCTAAGTCTCAAGATCCGAGTGCTGAGATCCGAGTGCCGAGATCCGAACGCTCGTTTCGCGTGTGCGGTTCATGTGTGCGTTTCGATCGAAGTGCGGATTCGCTCTTGACGACATGATCGTCCGCACAAAAGGATGAGGCTCTCGAACAGCTCCGGGGCCGCCTCTTTGGGGAGCGGCGACCCCGGGGCCCCTTCACCCCGTGGGGACCGGCTCCCGCGCACGTGTCGTTCCCGGCGCCGCGGCCGGGTTTGTGACCATCGGGACTTCGGATCTCACCGCAGGAGCCGTCAAGTGACCCACCCCGCCTCCGACTCCGCCCTTTCCCCTCTCACCGTGCCCCGCCGGCCCGTCACCGTGCTCGCCATGAGCCCCGGGACCCGGGCCGCCGTCCTCGGTGACCGGGTCCTTCCGGAGCTGGTCCGGGTCGCCGATGTGGACCCCGGGCTGCTCGTCACCGACTTCGGCGCCGCCTCCTCCGACGACGCCCTGCGCCGGCGGCTGGCCGCGGCCGAGGTCGTGTTCACCGGGTGGGGATGCCCGCCGCTTGACGCGCGGGCGCTGGAACTGATGCCGGAGCTCCGCGCGGTCGTGCACGCCGCCGGCAGCGTCAAGAACCATGTGACCCAGGCCTGTTGGGACCGCGGGCTGCTGGTCTCCAGCTCCGCCGCCGTGAACGCCCTGCCCGTCGCGGAGTACACGCTCGCCGCCATCCTGTTCTCCAACAAGCGGGTACTGGACTCCGCGCACGCCTACCGGACCGCACGCGGCTACGTCGACCCGCTCCGCCTCTACCCCGCCGCCGGCAACTACCGCCGTACCGTCGGCCTGGTCGGCGCCTCCCTCATCGGCCGCCGTGTACTGGAGCTGCTGCACCCCTTCGACCTGCGGGTGCTCGTGCACGATCCGTACGCCGATCCGGCCGAGCTCGCCTCGCTCGGCGCCGAGGCCGTCGCCCTGGACGAACTGCTCTCCCGCAGCGACGTGGTGAGCCTGCACGCTCCCGAGCTGCCGCAGACGCGCCGGCTGCTGGACGCGTCCCGGCTGGCCCTGATGCCGGACGGAGCCACCCTCGTGAACACCGCGCGCGGGTCGCTCGTCGACACCGCGGCGCTGACCGAAGAGCTGGTCTCGGGGCGGCTGCACGCCGTGCTCGACCACACCGAGCCGGAGGTGCTTCCCGCCGGCTCCCCGCTGTACGACCTGCCCAACGTGCTGCTCACCCCGCACGTGGCCGGCTCTCTGGGCGGGGAGCTGGACCGGCTGGCGGGGTCGGCCGTCGAGGAACTGGAGCGCTACGCCCGGGGGTTCGGCTTCCGCCACGCCGTCGACCGGTCCCGGCTCGGCTACTCGGCCTGACGGTCCGCCGCGCGGACCAGCCCCTCCAGGTACGCCCGGCCCGGCCCGAGCCGCTCCGGCAGTTCGCCGGCGCCGGGATACCAGCGCTTCTCGTACTCCCAGCAGAGCCAGCCCCGCGGCGGCGCGAGGGCCACCGCCTCGGCGAGCGGCAGCGCTCCCCCGCCGAGGCCGAGCGGGGTCAGCTCGTGCGCGGACGCCACGTCCTTGACCTGTACGTAGCCCAGGTGCCCGGCGAGGGCCCGGCTGGACTCCGCCGGCGACTCGCCCCCGAGCCAGGTGTGCAGTACGTCCCACAGCGCGCCCGCGGCCGGGTGCGCGACCTGGTCGAGCACCCGGGCCGTGGCCGTCGCGGTGCGGTGCGAGTCGTGGGTCTCCAGCAGGATCCGCACCCCGTGCCGCTCGGCGAAGGGTGCGGCGGCCCGGAGCCTGCGGACCGCGTGGGCGTCGGCGTCGGCCGGGGGCAGGTCACCGCCGCCGGGGAAGACCCGTACGTAGGGGGCTTCGAGGTCGGCGGCGAGCCGGACCAGGGCCTGGATCCCGGCGAGGACGGGCTCGTCGGGTCCGGGCGCGGCCACCCGGGCGTAGCCCGCGACTCCGAGGACGGCGACTCCTGCGGAGGTCAGGGCGCGCCGGCCGGCCGCGCGGTCGCCGGCCGGGCTGTCGGGATGCAGGGGCTCCTCGGGGTGGGCCCGCAGTTCGAGGGCCTCGTAGCCGTGCTCGGCGGCGAGGGCCGCGCTGCGCTCCAGCGGGGTGCCGGGCAGTCCGAGGGTGGAGAAGGCGTACCTCACGGACGGCCCCCTTCGATGGCGGCGGGCGGAGCGGCGGCGGGCGCGCGCGCGGGCGGCGGCGCGGTGGAGGCGCGCACCATCAGCTCGGCGGGCAGCGTGGTGATACCGCCGGGCGGCAGCGCTCTGCGGCCCGTGACGAACTGGGCCGCGAGGACCCCCGCCTCGCGCAGCGGGACCCGGACGGTGGTGAGGGCGGGGGCGGTGTCGACGCAGACGGGCAGGTCGTCGAAGCCGGCGACGGAGACGTCCTCGGGTATCCGCAGGCCGGCCTCGCGCAGGGCCGCGGCGACCCCGGTGGCGACGGTGTCGTTGGCGGCGGCCACGGCGGTGAAGGGCGCTCCGCGGCGGAGCAGTTCACGGGTGGCGTCGTATCCGGCGGAGCGCTCGAACCCCGCGTGCACGGTGAGGCCGGCGCAGTGCGCGGGCAGTGCGGGGTCGTGGTCGCGCAGGGCGTCCTGGTGTCCGGCGAGGCGCTCCCGGGTGGTGCTCAGTCCGGGCGGGCCGGCCACGTAGGCGATGTGCCGGTGGCCGAGCGTCAGCAGGTGCTCGGTGAGCCGGAAGGCGCCGCCCCGGTCATCGAACATGACGGTGGCGACGGGGAGTCCGGCGGGCATGGGCAGCGGGGGCCGCCCGCACAGCACCACCGGGGCGCCGGTGGCCGCGATGCGGGCGAGGCGGGCGGCGAGCGCCCGGGTGTGCTCCGGCTCCTCCACGGCGCCGCCGGTCAGGACGACCCCGCCGGCCCGCTGGCCCTCCAGGAGGGCGAGGTAGTCGAGCTCGGCGGCCGGGGTCCCCTCGGTGTTGCAGACGACGGCGAGCCTGCGCGCGCCGCCCTGTCCGCCGGGGCCCAGGGCGCTCTGCAGGGACCCGGCGAGGATCCCGAAGAAGCTGTCCGCGACATCGTGGACGAGGACGCCGATCAGGTCCGAGGTCGCCGCGGCGAGGGCCCGCGCGGGGCCGTTGGCGATGTAGCCGAGGTCCTCGACCGCTCGCTCCACCCGGGTCCTGGTGGCGCCGGCCACCGGGTACCCGCCGTTCAGTACGCGCGAGACCGTGGCGGGCGATACGCCCGCGTGCACCGCCACTTCGGCGAGTGTGACCGCCATCATCCCCTCCTTCCGATCCGTCCCGGGTCATCGTCTCACCCGGTGTGTGGATCTCCATACTCGCCGATGAAGAAAGCGCTTTCCATCACCCGTAAGAGTCTTGCACCACGACACTGCCCGGCCCTAGCCTGAACGGAGAGAAAGCGCTTTCTATCCTGCTTCTCGGCAACTCCGCACAAGGAACACCGCAACAAGACGAAGGAGGGGACACCGTGCAGCGCAGGACGATCAAGATCGCCATGAACGGCGTCACCGGGCGAATGGGATATCGCCAGCACCTGGTCCGCTCCCTGCTCGCACTGCGCGAGCAGGGCGGGATCGACCTCGGCGACGGGACCGTGCTGTGGCCCGAGCCGGTGTTGGTCGGGCGCCGCGAGGAGGCCCTGCGGGCCATCGCGGAGCGGCACGGCCTGGAGCACGTGAGCACGGACCTGACGGCCGTGCTGGCCGATCCCGAGGTCGAGATCTACTTCGACGCCCAGGTCACCAGCGCCCGCGAGGCGGCCGTGCGGCAGGCCGTGGCGGCCGGCAAGCACGTGTACTGCGAGAAGCCCACCGCCCTCACCTTCGAGTCCTCGCTAGAGATCGCGCGCCTGGCCGACGCGGCCGGCGTCAAACACGGGGTGGTGCAGGACAAGCTGTTCCTGCCGGGCCTGCTCAAGCTCAAGCGGCTCATCGACGGCGGCTTCTTCGGCGAGATCCTGTCCGTCCGCGGGGAGTTCGGATACTGGGTCTTCGAAGGCGACTGGCAGTCCGCCCAGCGCCCGTCGTGGAACTACCGCTCCCAGGACGGCGGCGGCATCGTCGCCGACATGTTCCCGCACTGGGAGTACCTGCTGCACGAGCTGTTCGGCCGGGTCCGCACGGTGCAGGCACTCACGCGCACCCACATCGGCCGCCGCTGGGACGAGGACGGCAAGCCGTATGAGGCCACCGCGGACGACGCGGCGTACGGGATCTTCGAACTGGAGGGGGGCGCCGTCGCGCAGATCAACTCCTCCTGGGCGGTCCGGGTCAACCGAGACGAGCTCGTGGAGTTCCAGGTGGACGGCACGCACGGCTCGGCGGTCGCCGGGCTGCGCGGCTGCCGGATCCAGCACCGCGCGACGACACCGAAGCCGGTGTGGAATCCCGACCTGCCCCTGACCGCGAAGTTCCGCGACCAGTGGCAGGAGGTCCCCGACAACAACCCCGCGGACAACGGCTTCAAGGCCCAGTGGGAGCTGTTCCTGCGCCACGTCGTCCGGGACGAGCCCTGGCAGTGGGACCTGCTGGCCGGGGCCCGCGGGGTACAGCTCGCCGACCTCGGGCTGCGCTCCTCGGCGGAGGGCCGGCGGCTCGTGGTCCCGGAGGTGGCGCTGTGAGCATCCGGCTCCCCTCGGCGGACGGCGGGCTGCGCCTCCACGCGCCGGTCACCGCTCCGCTGGCGCCGCTCACCTGTGGCCCGGCCCGCAGCCGCACCTTCTACTCGGCCGCGCACGTGGTCGCCGACCCCCTCTCCGCCTCGGCCGAATCCGCCCCGGTGATCGACTGGGAGAGCACGCTGGCCTTCCGGCGCACCCTGTGGGCGCAGGGCCTCGGGGTCGCCGAGGCCATGGACACGGCGCAGCGCGGGATGGGCCTCGACTGGCCGGCCGCGGCGGAGCTGATCCGCCGTTCGACCGCCGAAGCACGGTCGGTGAGCGGCCGCATCGTCTGCGGCGCGGGCACCGACCAGCTCGCCCCGGACACCACGCATTCCCTCGCCGCCGTCACCGCTGCGTACGAGGAGCAGTTGGCACACGTCGAGGAGTGCGGGGCGACGGCCGTGCTGATGGCCTCGCGGGCCCTGGCCGCGGCGGCGAGCGGACCGGAGGACTATCTGGAGGTGTACGGACGGCTGCTGGGGCAGAGCTCCCGGCCGGTGGTCCTGCACTGGCTGGGGCCGATGTTCGACCCGGCGCTGGAGGGATACTGGGGGTCCGCGGACCTGGACGAGGCCACGGACGCCTTCCTGAAGATCATCTCGGAGTATCCGGAGAAGGTCGACGGCATCAAGGTCTCGCTGCTCGACGCGGGGCGCGAGGTGGACGTCCGGCGGCGGCTGCCGGCGGGCGTGCGCTGCTACACGGGCGACGACTACCACTATCCGGAACTGATCGCCGGGGACGGCGAACTGGCCAGCGACGCCCTGCTGGGGATCTTCGACCCGATCGCCCCGATCGCGGCGCGGGCGGCGCTCGCCCTCGACCAGGACGATGCGGCCGGGTTCCGGGAGCTGCTGAATCCGACGGTGGCGCTGTCCCGGCACCTGTTCGCTCCGCCCACCCGCTACTACAAGACGGGGGTCGTCCTCTTGGCCTGGCTCGCGGGACACCAGGAGCACTTCGCGATGGTGGGCGGACTGCACTCGGCCCGCTCGCTCCCCCATCTGGCCACCGCCTACGAACTCGCCGACGACCTCGGCCTGTTCCCGGACCCGGAGCTCGCCGAGGCCCGGATGCGACAGCTCCTCGCGCTGCACGGGGTGGCATCGTGAGCCCGGCGACGACGCCGGCGCCGGCCCGGTTCAGCCTCAACCAGGAGACGATCCGCCAGTGGTCCCTCCCCGAGCTGGTGGCCGGGTGCGCCACCGCCGGGGTCGGCGCGGTGGGGCTGTGGCGCGACCCCGTACAGCGGTTCGGGGTGCGGGAGGCCGCGAAGCTGGTCGCCGATGCCGGACTCCGGGTCAGCTCGCTGTGCCGGGGCGGCTTCTTCACCGCCGCCGATCCGGTGGGGCGCGCGGCCGCCCTCGAGGACAACCGCCGCGCCGTGGAGGAAGCCGCCGAGCTGGGCGCCGACACCCTGGTCCTGGTCTCGGGCGGCCTGCCGGACGGAGACCGGGACCTGGCGGGAGCCCGGCGGCGGATCGTCGACATCCTGGGCGACCTGGTCCCGTACGCCGCCGGGCACGGAGTGCGCCTGGGGATCGAGCCGCTCCACCCGATGTACGCGGCGGACCGCTGCGTGGTCTCCACGCTCGGCCAGGCCCTGGACATCGCCGAGGAGTTCCCGGCCTCGCGGGTGGGGGTGGTCGTCGACTCCTATCACCTGTGGTGGGACGAGCGGCTGCCTTCCGAGGTGCGCCGGGCCGGCGAGGCCGGGCGGATCGTGTCCGTCCAGGTCGCCGACTGGGTGACGCCGCTCCCCGAGGGCGTGCTGCTGGGGCGGGGACAGCTCGGCGACGGCTCGATCGACCTGCGGGCCTTCCGGGAGCTGACCGACTCCGCCGGGTACCTGGGGCCGGTCGAGGTGGAGATCTTCCATCCCGGGCTGTGGGCCCGCGACGGTGAAGAGGTGCTGCGGGAGGTGATCGACCGCTACCGCGAGCACGTCGCATGAGGTGAAGGGGGGTGCGTGAGTCGAAGTACACGGGGGCCGCAGCGTTTCGGGCGAATCAGCGTTTCAGTCAAAGGAGACTGTGATGACAGATGTATGGAGCCGCCGTGCCTTCCTCACGGCGGTCGGCGGCAGCGTGGTGCTGCTCGGCACCCCCGCCTTCCCGGCGACCGCCGGGACGGTGGCCTCGGTGCACGCCGCCATGCGCGCGGTGTGGCAGGGCCTCGTCCTGGGGACCGTGTCCTCCCCCACCGCGGAGCCCTTCCGCACCCGGCTGACCGCGCTGGGCGCGCAGGCGGGCCAGTGGCGCTCCTCGATGGCCCCGGCGACCGGTTCGCTCTGGCCCGATCACGTCTTCACCACCAACCCCGAATGGATGGCGCAGAGCTACTACCGGCTGCGGAGCATGGCGGAGGCCTACGTCAGACCGGGCACGGGGCTCACCGGCGACGCCGCGCTGCGCACCGCCGTGCTGACCGGGCTGGACCACCTCCACACCCAGGTCTACAACGCCGGCCAGGCGCGGTACGGAAACTGGTGGTGCTGGCAGATCGGCGCGCCCCAGGCGCTGCTCGACACCATCGTCCTGATGTACGGCCACGTGTCGGCGGCGCAGCTCGCCGGCTACTGCGCCGCCGTGGACCACTTCGTACCGGATGCGTCCGTCGGCTCGTACACCGGGACCAGCACCGGAGCGAACCGGGTGGACCTGTGCCGGGTGCTCGCGCTGCGCGGAGTCGTCGGCGGCGACGACGCGAAGATCGCCCTGGCCCGGGACGCGCTCACGCCGGTGTTCCCGTACGTCACCTCCGGGGACGGGCTCTACCGGGACGGCTCCTTCATCCAGCACACCTACGTCGCGTACACGGGCTCGTACGGCTCGGTCATGCTCGGCGGACTGGGCATGCTGTTCGGCCTGTTGAAGGGGACGGCGTGGGAGGTCACCGCCCCCGGCGCGCAGATCGTCTTCGACGCGGTGGAGCACGCCTGGGCGCCGTTCCTCTACAACGGGCTGATCATGGACGCCGTATCGGGGCGGGCCCCCAGCCGGGGGGTCCAGGTCGCCGATCCGCTCCAGGCGCAACTGGACGACCACACCCGCGGGCACTCCGTCCTCGCCGCGATCCTGCTGCTCGCCGAGGGCGCGAGCACCGCCGAACGGACGCGCTGGCGCGGCCTGGTGAAGGGCTGGACGGCGCGGGACTACTACGGCCCCCCCTTGGCGGACGCCACCCAGAGCCTGTCGGCCCTGGCCCGCCTCTCCGAGGTCACGGCGGACGCCACCGTCACGGCCGTGCCGGAACCGGTGGCGCACCGGCTGTTCCCCTCGATGGACCGGGCCACGCACCGCAGACCAGCGTGGGCTGCCTCCCTGTCCATGGCCTCGAAGCGGATCACGCACTACGAGACGGGCAACGGCGAGAACCTGCGCGGCTGGCACACGGGCAGCGGCATGCTCTGCTGGTGGGGCTCCACCTACGGGAACGGCCAGTACTCGGACGCGTTCTGGCCCACGGTCAATCCGTACCGGCTGCCCGGGACCACCGCCTCCCGCAAGGCGCTGGCCGACGGAGCAGGGGGCGACTGGGGTGCCTCCCGTCCGGACGCCACCTGGGTCGGGGGAACGACCGACGGGGAGTTCGCCTCGGTGGGCCAGCACCTGAAGGGACTGGGCAGCACGCTCACGGCCCGCAAGTCCTGGTTCTTCCTCGACGACTCGGTGGTCTGCCTGGGCGCCGGGATCAGCTCCGCCGACGGCGCCGCGGTCGACACGGTCATCGACAACCGGAACCTGGGCGCGACCGGCGCCCACGCCCTCGCCGTCGGCGGCACGGTCCAGCCGGCCACACTGGGCTGGACCGCCTCCTTCCCCGGGCCCGGCTGGGCGCACCTGGCGGGCTTCGGCGGCTATGTGATGTCGGGTTCGGGCACCTTCCGGGCGCTTCGGGAGGCCCGCACCGGCCGGTGGAGCGACATCAACCGGGGCTCTTCCACCACGGCCCTGACCCGGCGCTATCTGACCCTCTGGTACGACCACGGGACGGACCCGGCCGCCGGCAGCTACGTCTACCAGCTGATGCCGGGCGCCTCGGCCGCCCAGACCGCGGCGCGGTCCGCCGCCACCGGGTGGCTCACGGTGCTCGCCAACAACCCGACCGCCCAGGGGGTGGCGGTGGGCTCGCTCGGCTTCACCGGGGTGAACTTCTGGCAGCCCGCGACGATCGGCACGCTGCAGGCGAGCGCGCCGTGTTCCGTCACGGTGCGGGAGCTCGGCGACGGCACGGCCGCCGTCTGCGTCTCGGACCCGACCCGCACCCTGTCGGGACTGACCCTCGTGTGGAACCGGCCCGTCACCCACGTGCTGTCCCAGCCGGCGAGCGTGGTCTCGGTCAGCACCGGGAGCACGCTCCGGCTCGGCTTCGGCAGCCTCACGGCCCTGGAGGGGGCGAGTCAGGTGGTGAAGGTCAGGTTGGGCTGATCTCCGGTCACCCTGCGGGGCGGCAAAAGCGCAGCCCACAGGGTGACATAGCGTGCCCTGTATGGATCAGGAGCACATATCCGGGGACGGCGAAGGCGCGGACAGGCGGCGGTTCCTCGCCCTGGCGACGGGGGCCGCGGCCACCGCCGCCGGGCTGGGGGCCGTGGCCGGCTGCGCGAACGGGAACGGGAACGGCGGAGAGGCGGACGGGGCGGGGCCCGGCGAGAGCCCGGCGCCGTCCGGTCCCCCGGCGAAGAAGGAGGGGCCCCGCGGCTTCGACGTCCAGGCCGAGAACGCCCGCCCGGGGAACGCCGACTGGCAGGTCTCCAAGGCCGGCCCGGCCCGCGCCATCGAGGGCTTCGCCGACCGGGTCAGCGTGCTGCCCGGCGAGTCCTTCGGCCTGCACGTCTCCACCACCGCGCCCCGGTTCACCGTCTCCGCCTACCGCATGGGCTGGTACGGCGGCGCCCGGGCCCGCCTGGTCTGGCGCTCCGAGGCCCTGCCCGGGGTGCGCCAGCCCGACCACACGGTGGACCCCTCGACCCGTACGGTCCGCACCCGGTGGGCCCGTAGCACCACCGTCGAGACCAAGGACTGGCCTGAGGGCTGCTACCTGCTGCGCCTCGACGCGCAGGGCGGCGAGGGCCAGCGGTTCGTCCCCGTCACCGTGCGCTCCGCCGCCACGGCCGGACGTACCGTCGTGGTCAACGCGGTGGCGACCTGGCAGGCGTACAACCGCTGGGGCGGCTACGGCAGCTACGACGGCCCCAGCGGCGGATACGCCTCGCGCTCGCTCGCCGTGACCTTCGACCGGCCCTACCAGTACGACGACGGCGCGGGCCTCTTCCTCGTGTACGAGGCTCCGCTGCTCGCACTCGCCGAGCGGCTCGGCATCCCCCTGGCGTACACGACCACCACCGACGTGGCCCGGGAGAAGCGGCTGCTGGAGGGCGCCTCGGCGGTCCTCTCCCTCGGGCACGACGAGTACTGGTCGCCCGAGCAGCGCGCGCACGTCACGGCGGCCCGGGACGCGGGCACCAACATCGCGATCCTGGGCGCGAACTCCTGCTACCGCCGGATCCGGCTGGAGGCCTCCGAGCTCGGACCGGACCGTACGGTGGTCTGCTACAAGTCGTCCTACGAGCAGGATCCCGGCTTCAAGCGCGGCCACCCCGCCACCGTCGACTTCCGTTCCCCACCGGCCGCCGACCCGGAGAGCACACTGCTCGGCGTGATCTACGACGGATACCCGGTGGACGCCCCGTACGTGGTGACGAACCCGGGCCACTGGCTCTTCGAGGGCACCGGCGCGCAGGCGGGCGACAGCTTCCCGCACCTGGTCGGCGTGGAGTACGACAAGGTCAGCACCGGTTTCACGACCCCGCGCCCGATCGAGATCCTGGCGCACTCCCCCGTGGTCTGCGAGGGCCGCCCCAGCCACCAGGACACGGCGTACTACACGACGCCGGGCGGCGCCGCCGTCTTCGCGACGGGGACGATGCGCTGGGTGGAGGCCCTCGACGCGAAGGGCGACGGCCGCAGCGGAGCCAACCACGGCCTGGACGCGCGCTCGGGCGCCCTGACCAGCCGGGTGACGGAGAACCTGCTGCGCACCTTCGCGGCCGGCCCGGCGGGGCGGACGCATCCGGCGCAAGACAACGTGAAAGCGGTGTACGGGGGATAGCCCCCACCCCATCACACTGGACTCCACCCGAAAGGGGTGTTTATGATCATGTCGCGGCATCGCGTGTCGGTCACCGGCTGGGTGAGGCATGGAGGTGCCGGTACGTGCCTTTCGGAGGCATCCACTCATGACGGTTCAGCTCAACCACACGATCATCCACTCCCGTGACCACCGGGAGTCGGCCGAGTTCCTGGCGTACTTCCTCGGCCTGGAGGTCGGAGCCCCCTGGGGCCCCTTCATCCCGGTCGAGACCGCCAACGGCGTCACCCTGGACTTCGCGACCATCCCCGCCGAGTCCATCACCGCGCAGCACTACGCGTTCCTCGTCTCCGAGGCCGAGTTCGACGAGGCCTTCGAGAAGATCAAGCGGGCGAAGATCACCTACTTCGCCGACCCGCACGGGCAGCGCCCCGGCGAGATCAACCACAACGACGGCGGCCGCGGCGTCTACTTCCAAGACCCCTCGGGCCACGGCATGGAACTGATCACGGTCCCGTACGGCGGCTTCAAGGAGTAGGACCGGCCCGGCAGCGGAGGGCTCGCGCGCCCCCGCTGCCGGATCCCGTGCACGGCGCGGTGCCGTTCAGTCGAGCATGCGCCGCATGACCCACACCGGCAGCGCCGGGTTCCGGGCCGCGTCCCGCGCCGTCTCCTCGTCGGCGAGCCGCGCCACCAGGATCTCGTCGGGCGCGGCCCGGTTTTTCATGCTCAGGCCATCCAGTCTGTCCTGGCGCAGCCGCCGGCCCACGGCCGCCCCGAACTGCAGCCCGTCCCAGTCCGCCGCCGCGTCAGTGCCCCGTTCGCTCCCCATCCTCCGGAAGGTAGACGATGTTGACCGCGCCCGTCGTCGGGTGGGTGCCGACGCGGGTACGGACCCCGTAGACCTCGGCCAGCAGCGGCTCCGTCAGCACCTCTGCCGGCGTGCCAGAGGCGGCCACGCGGCCCCCCGCCAGGACGTACAGCCGGTCGCAGTACATCGCCGCCAGGTTGAGGTCGTGCAGGACCAGCAGGGCGGTGGCCGGCAGGGCGCGGACCAGGCCGAGGATCTCCAGTTGGTAGCGGATGTCCAGGTGGTTGGTCGGTTCGTCCAGGGCGAGCAGGCCGGGGTCCTGGACGAGGGCGCGGGCCACCAGGGCGCGCTGGCGCTCGCCGCCCGAAAGCCCGTCGAAGCGGCGGCCCACGAGGGCGGCCGCGCCGACGGTGTCCAGGGCGCGCGCGACGCGGCGTACGTCGTCCGGTCCGTCCTGCTCCCAGAACCGTTTGTGCGGGCTGCGCCCCATGGCCACCACCTCGCGCACGGTCAGCCCGAAGGTCCCGGCCGCGTCCTGGGGCACCACCGCCACCCGCCGCGCGCGGTCCTTGACGCCCAGCGAGGCCGCGTCCAGGCCGTCCAGCAGGACCCGACCGCCGGTCGGGCGCAGGGCGCCGTAGACGCAGCGCAGCAGTGTCGTCTTGCCGCTGCCGTTGGGGCCGACGACTCCGACCGTCTCGCCGGGGCGGGCGGTGAGGTCGATCCCGTGCAGCAGCGGCTGCCCGTCGATCTCGTAACGCACGGCCTCGACGGCGAGTTCCGCCGCGCCTGCCACCGGTCCCGCCACCGCCCCCGCCACCGGTCCCGCCGTCATCCCACGATCCCTTCGGTACGGGTGGACCTGCGCAGCATCCACAGGAAGAACGGCCCGCCGACGAGCGCCGTGACCACGCCGACCGGGATCTCCTCCGGCGCGGCGGCGGTACGGGCGATCAGATCGGCCAGGGTCAGGAACACCGCCCCGCCCAGTGCTGCCACGGGCAACAGCGCCCGGTGTCCGGCGCCGACGACCATGCGGGCGGCGTGCGGCACCATCAGCCCCACGAAGCCGATCGCCCCGCTGTAGGCCACCAGGATTCCGATGACGAGCGAGGTGAGGACGAACACGGCGGCCCGGAACCGGCCCGTGTCCAGGCCGAGCGTCTGGGCGCCCTCTTCCCCCGCGAGCAGCAGGTCGAGCGGCCGGGCCAGGGCGACGAGCAGCCCGGTGCCCAGGATCAGGGCACCGGCGGGCAGGGCCAGTTCGCCCCAGCGTGCCCCGCCGAGCCCGCCGAGGGTCCAGAACAGCACGCTGCGGATCTGGTCCGGATGGGCGGACAGCACCAGGATCAGGCTGGTCAGGGCGGATAGCACGTACTGGACGGCCACTCCGGCCAGGATCAGCCGGCCGGTGGTCATGGCGCCGCCGCGCCGGGCCATCGCGTAGACGGCGACGAGAGCGCCCATCGACCCGGCGAACGCCGCGAGCGGTACGGCGGCGGCGCCCGCGAAG
Organism: Streptomyces sp. CA189; assembly: GCF_056428985.1. Taxonomy (NCBI): domain Bacteria; kingdom Bacillati; phylum Actinomycetota; class Actinomycetes; order Kitasatosporales; family Streptomycetaceae; genus Streptomyces; species Streptomyces sp. CA189. The sequence goes on from NZ_JBWJVM010000009.1 coordinate 166,399, forward strand.
CCGAGGATTCCGGCGCCGAAGACGATCACCAGCACGGCCCCGGCCGAGGCCCCGGAGGAGGCTCCGAGCAGGAACGGGTCGGCGAGCGGATTGCGCACGAGGGCCTGCAGCACGGTTCCCGCGACGGCGAGTCCCGCGCCGACGACGGCCCCGAGCAGGACGCGCGGCATCCGGACGTCCCACACGATCGCCCCGAAGGCTCCCCCGCCCGGCGCCCCGCCCGGTCCGCCGCCCGGTCCCCCGAGCACGATGTCGAGCACCTGGCCCGGTGGGATCCGTACCGGCCCCAGGGCCAGCCCGGCCAGGGCCGACGCGGCCAGCGCGGCGGCGAGCAGGGCCAGTACGACCGGTGTACGGGTGAACGCGCGGGCGGCCCGGAGCCTCACGGGGCGCCGGGGTGGAGCTGGCCGCCCAGCGATTCGACGGCGTCGGCGACGCGTAGGCCGAGCACGGCGGAGGACAGCGGCAGCACGACGAACCGCTGGTTCTTGACGGCGGGAACCTGCGCCAGCGCCGGGTCGTTCAACAGGCGCTGCTTCTTGGCTTCGACGGTGGTGCCGCCGTAGTCGTAGATGAGGACGACCTCGGGCTTGCGCTCGATGACCTTCTCCCAGGACACGTCGCCGAAGGTGTCGTCGAGGTCGGCGAACACGTTCGTCCCGCCCGCCAGCGCGACGATCTCGTTGCCGATGCCGTTGCCGCCCGAGGTGAAGGCGGAGGCCTCGCCCGAGTCGTAGACGAAGACGGCGGGCTTGGCCTTGTCCTTCACGCGCGCGCTGACGGCGTCGATGCGGCGCTGTTCGTCCGCGAGGAGCCGTTCGGCGCGCTCGGGCACGCCGAAGGTCCGTGCGACCTCGGTGATCTCGGTCCTGAGCTGGTCGAGGCCGACCTTGCCCTCGGTGCAGTACTCCACGCTGAGGCGGGAGTTGATGCCGGACTTCGCGAGTCCCTCGCGGTCGCGGCCCTGCGCCTTGTCGAAGGCGCTGGAGTAACCCCCGTACACGAAGTCGGGGTTGGCGCCGAGGAGGATCTCCTTGGCCGGGTACTCCTTGGCCAGCACCTTGATCTTGTCGTACGCGGGCCGGTAGGCGGGCAGTACGGCGTCGTCCAGGTAGGCCGTGCCGACCGTCTTCCCCTCCAGCCCGAGGGCCAGGAGGATCTCGGTGGCGTGCTGGTTCATCGCGACCGCACGCTGCGGCGGTGCCTGATAGGTGCTGGTGACGCCGCAGTTGGTGACCGTGTACGGGAAGCCGGGCGCAGCGCCCGCCGCCGCCTTCGCGTCCTGCGGTCCGGGTGACCCCCCGCACGCGGCCAGCGGTATCAGGAGGGGGACGGGCAGGAGCGCGCGCAGCAGCGCACGGGGGTACGAAGACATGGTGAAGCCTCTCCGGGGGATCCGCGTCCCCTGGTCGAACCGAAAGAGGCGGTGCGTCAGTGTCTGACTCCCGGGTCCCCGCGCGGGGACGTCCGGTCACAGTGGCGGGACCGCACCGGATTCGCACCGGTTTCCTGTCCTGCACCGCCTGGATAACCCGGCCCAGTGTGCCAGATGGCCGATGTCAGCGGTGCGGGCGCACCGCGCCGGCCGCCCGGGCCGTCCGCGCAGGGTGGGAGGCGAGGGTCCGCAGCGCCTCGGCGGAGGGTGATCCCGGCTCGGCGGTGTAGAGGTAGAGGGCCTGGTCGGGGTCGTCCGGAAAGGTCAGGGACTCGTACTCCAGGGCCAGTTCGCCGACGACGGGGTGCCGGAAGCGCTTGGTGCCGTGGGTGTGCTCGAGCACGTCGTGTCCGGCCCACCACCGCCTGAAGTCCCCGTCGTGCGCTGCCAGTTCGTCGACGAGGGGACGCAGTCCGGGATCGTACGGGTGCCGGCCGGCGTAGAACCGCAGCGCGGCGACCGCTCCGCGCGCGGCGCTCTCCCAGTCGGCGAAGAGCTCGCGGGCGGCGGGGTCGAGGAAGAGGAACCGGGCCAGATTGCGGCCGCGTTGACGTGGTGCGCCCGGCTCCGGTCTGCCTGCCTCCAGTCCGCCCGGCTCCAGTCCGCCCGGCTCCGGCGCGCCCGGCTCCGGCTGCCGTGCGCCGAAGTCGGCGTACAGGGCCGCGGCGAGCCGGTTCGCGGCCAGGACGTCGAGCCGACGCCCCATGATCATCGCCGGGGTGCCGTCGTCCAGGGCGTCCAGCACCCGGTACAGGCCCGCCCGGACCCGCTGCGGGCCGGTGGACTCCGCGGGGCCCGGGGCGCCGGATGCCGTGTCGGCGGCGCGCCCCGGCCCGGTGGCCCGCTGCGGCCGGGCCAGGTCGAAGAGGTGGGACCGCTCGGTGGCGTCGAGCCGCAGCGCGCGGGCCACGGCGTCGAGGACCTCGGCGGATACGTGCAGGGTGCGGCCCTGCTCCAGCCGCGTGTAGTAGTCCACGCTGACCCCGGCGAGCTGCGCGACCTCCTCGCGCCGCAACCCGGGCACGCGCCGCCTTCCCGGGTGGGCTGCGACACCCATCTCCTCGGGACCGATCCGGGCGCGGCGGGAGCGCAGGAAGTCCCGCAGGTCGGAACTGGGCTCGCGCCCGGCGGTGGCGGTCATTCCCCCAGGCTAGGCGGTTTCCTCCGGTTACCCCCGCTTCCCCCGCAGCGGTCCGGGCCGAGCCTCACGCTGTCTCACGCCGCGTCGTGGTGGGCGGCGGCCAGGGTGGCGAGTTCGCCCTCGGACAGGCGCAGGCGGCCGGAGGCGACGTTCTCGGCGAGGTGGCCGAGGTCGCCGGTGCCGGGAATGGCCAGGACGTGGGGGCCCTGGTGGAGGGTCCACGCCAGCCGGATCTGGGCCGCGCTCACGCCGTGGGCGCGGGCGATGGAGTGGACTTCCCCGCTGTCGTCGCCGGTCGCGCCGGCGGTTCGTCCGGTACCGGCGATCGAGTAGAACGGCACGAACGCGATGCCCTGCTCACCGCAGCTGTCGAGGAGCTCCTTCTGTTCGGGGGACGCGCCGATGCCGTACATGTTCTGGACGCAGACCACCGGCGCGATGCTCTGGGCCTCGGCGAGGTGGTGGGGGCGGATGTTGGACAGGCCCAGGTGCCGGACGAGTCCGGCCTCGCGCAGTTCGGCCAGTGCGCCGAAGCGCTCGGCGATCGAGTCGGTGCCGACGATGCGCAGGTTCACCACGTCGAGGTGGTCGCGGCCGAGCTGGCGCAGGTTCTCCTCGACCTGACCGCGCAGCTGCTCAGGGGTGGCGTGCGGCAGCCACTGGCCCGAAGGACCGCGGCCGGGCCCGACCTTGGTGGCGATGACGAGCTCGTCCGGGTACGGGGCCAGCGCCCGGTTGATCAGCTCGTTGGCCGAGCGCGACGATGAGAAGTAGAACGCGGCGGTGTCGATGTGGTCGACCCCCAGCTCGACCGCGCGGCGCAGCACGCCGATCGCCTGGTCGCGGTCGCGCGGAACCGCCTCGACCGCGAACGCTTCGCCGTGCTGCGTCAGCCGCATCGTGCCGAAGCCGATCCGGTTGACCGTGCGGTCGCCGAGCGCCCAAGTGCCGGATGCCGCTGCCGCGGTCGTCTGTGAAGTCATGCCGCGATCATGTCCGCACGCCGGGCCGGCCTGCCATTGATTAAGGCCCGCCCGAATCCGACGCGGATTGGAGGAGACGGCCGCCGCGCTGCGCCGGGCCCTGGGACACGGGCCGGGCCATCCCTCGTACGAGCTGCTCGCCGGTCGGGTGCCGCGGATGCGCTCGGGGCTCGCCGCGGCGGAGGTGCTGGAGCTGGCTTGCGGGTACATGGAGTCGGGCTCCTGGCGCCGCGTCGTCGTCCGGCCGACCGGCCGGATCGTGATCGGCGGCTGGTTCCCCCGGCTGGTGGCGTTCTCCCAGGGGTATCTGGAACTCTCCGACGGGCAGACCGACGACGAGGTCATCGCCGGGTACATCGCCGAGCACCACCCCGACCACTGCTCCTGGGGCCTCCCCGAACTCGTCGGCGAGGCCCACCGGGCCCTGGCCGCCTATCCCACCGAGGAACTGACGGCCGAGGCCTTCGAGCGCGCGGTCCCGCTCGCCTCCGGCTCCACCCCCTCGTGGGCCGAGTGGCTGGACCACCTCGCCGACGTGCTCACCGGGCACATGAAGGAGGAGCATTGCTGACCCGTACCGCCACCTACCCGGATCGGGAGACGGCCCAGTGGGCGACCCAGATGGTCGTCACGCGCAACGAGCAGGCCGTGCACCGCTGGCTCGCCCAGTCCACTCGGCAGCGGCTCACCATCGAGGCCGCCTGGCCTTCGCGTCCCGAGCCGGTGGGGCGGGTCCTGCTCCAGGGGATGATGCTCGCCGGGCAGGGGGCCGTGGACGTCCGGGCGGCGCGGGTGGTGCTCAAGCGCTCCGGGTCCAGCCCGCACGGCTTCACCGTGCACGCCACCTTTCCGATCTTCCTCTAGAGGCAGGCCGACGTGCCCCTGACCTCCTTGCAGCACGACAGCCAGTACGGCGAGCTGGACGAGATCCTGCGCTGCTACGCCGGACAGCCCGCCGACGACACCCCGGAGGCGCCGAGCGAGGCCCTGGCCGCCTACCTGCGCCACACCTGGCACATCCGACCGCACGCCCTCGCCGCCGCCGAGGTCCAGCTGCGCGGCTTCGCCCGCAACCCTCCCGGTCCCCTTCGCCGCGAGCTCGGCGAGCACTACGCGATGCCCGACGTGGGCCTGCGCGACGCGGCGGTGGGGGACTGGCTGCGGGTGCTCGCCGACCACATCCGGCGGGGCATCGAGGCGGGCGAGGTCCCGCCGCCCGGCGCACCGCGTACGCACTGGGAGTGGCACGCCCGCTTCCCCGAACTGGGCCAGCTGCTCGGCGGGTGGTACTCGCAGGACATGCCGGACGAGTTCGAGGACCACGAGGCCGCGCTCCGCGACTACCTGGACACCACCGACCGGTCCTTGGTCAGTCGGCTCGCGGGCGAGCTGCACGAGCTGCTCGGGCTGGAGCTGGACCCGCCGACCCCGTACACCCACGGCGCCTGGCTCGTCCTCCTCGCCCAGCAGGTCATGGCCGGGGCCTGACCTTCTACGGCTCCGCACACCGTGGACCCTGAAGCGACTCCGGACACAGGAAAGCCCTCCGGCCGATCACGGCCGGAGGGCTCCGAGAAGCAGGGGTGGCAGGGCTCGAACCTACGACAACTGGTTTTGGAGACCAGTGCTCTACCAACTGAGCTACACCCCTTCGGTGAGACCAACCATGTCATGGCGCACGCTGAAGATCCACTCAATTCGGGGTTCAACCGCGAGGAATTTCGTCAAGTACGGGGACATGGACAGTCGCCCCCGCGACACGCTCCCCAGGAAGCGCCGGCGACCTCCTCGGAATCCGCCCCCGCGGCGCCGGGCAGCCTTCCGTCCGCACCGACTTGCCCCGCCCCCTTGACCCGCTGTGGTCCAGACCAATAGTTTCCGCATGCACAGCGCACGCGCCCCGGCACCACTCACCGCATCCGCAAAGGAAGCCCATGCGCCGCAGCATGCTCGGCAGGCTGGCCGTCGCCGCCTGCTCCCTCTCCCTGCTGACCGCCTTCGCCCCCGCCCACGACGACGCCGGCCAAGCCGGCTCCGGGCACGGCCGCTCGTACAAGAAGGTCGGCTACTTCACCCAATGGGGCGTCTACGGACGGGACTTCCAGGTCCAGGACCTGGAGAAGAACGGCAGCGCGAGCAAGCTCACGCACATCAACTACGCCTTCGGCAACATCAGCGCGGACGGCAAGTGCTTCACCGGCAACATCCCCGGTGAGGCCGACGCGTGGGCCGACTACGTCCGCCCGCTGGACGCCGAGAACTCGGTGGACGGCGTGGCCGACGACTGGGTTCAGCCGCTCGCCGGCAACTTCAACCAGCTCCGTGAGCTCAAGGCCAAGCACCCGGACCTCAAGGTCCTGATCTCCCTGGGCGGTTGGAGCTGGTCCACGCACTTCTCGGACGCCGCGCTCACCCCGGCCTCGCGCAAGGCCCTCGTGTCCTCCTGCATCGACCTGTACATCAAGGGCAACCTCCCGCAGGACGGCAGCCGCGGCGGCGCGGGTTCGGCCGCCGGCCTCTTCGACGGCATCGACCTCGACTGGGAGTGGCCGGGCTCGTCGGGCGACACCGACACCACCTACCGCCCCGAGGACAAGAAGAACTTCACCGCGCTGGTCAGCGAGTTCCGCACCCAGCTCGACGACTACGCCCGCAGCCAGAAGCGGAAGGCGAAGTACGAGCTGTCCGCCTTCGTCCCGACCGCCCCCGCCAAGATCGACGCGGGCTTCGACGTCCGCCGGATCATGCGCGACCTCGACTTCGTGACCCTCCAGGGCTACGACTTCCACGTCTCCGGCGAGGCGACCACCGCCCAGCAGTCCGCGCTGTACGCGAGGAACGACTTCAGCGTCGACGGCACCGTGGACGCCTGGGAGCGGCGCGGCGCGCCCGCGCACAAGCTCGTGATGGGCATGCCGTTCTACGGGCAGGGCTGGACCGGCGTCAGCGGCGGCGGGGACGGCATGGGGCAGCCCGCGACGGGCCCGGCGCCCGCTGCCTGGGCAAACGGGTACGCGGACTACAAGGAGCTCAAGCAGCTTGCGGCGTCCGGTACTTACAAGCTCCACCGGGACCGGCGCAACAGCAGCGCCTGGCTCTTCGACGGCACCACCCTGTGGACGTACGACGACCCGCAGGTGCTGCGCACCAAGACCCGGTACATCCGCGAGGAGGGCCTCGGCGGCGCGATGTTCTGGTCACTGGACGCGGACACGGCCGACGGTGAGCTGATGACCGCGGTCGACGAGGGCCTGCGCGGCCGCTGACGGCCCCGCCCCCGAACAGCGCCGCCGGGCCGAGGAAAACGACCCGTCCCGGCGGCGCCCCAACCCTTACGCTCCCCCGCATGAAGACGAAGACGGTACGGGCGGTCAACGCACTCACCTCGCGCTGGGCCGGACACGCGGCGGACGGCACGGGCACGGTGTTCACGGCCGCCGGAGTCTGGCCGCTCCTGGCCCTCCTCGCGGACGGCGCCGACGGCCCGGCCCGCACCGAACTCGCCGAGGCCCTCGGCATACCCGCCGACACGGCGTCCGAAGCCGCCCGGGAGTTCCTCGCCGACCTGGACGGCGTACGGGGCCTGCGCGCCGCCACCGGCCTGTGGACCAGTCGGGACCTCCCCCTGGAGGCAGCGTGGTCGGCCCGGCTCCCCGCCGGGACCCGGGCCGCCCTCACCGGAGACGAGGACACCGACCGCAAGGCCCTGGACGCATGGGCCGCCGAGCGGACCGGCGGGCTCGTCGAGGCGATGCCGGTCGAGGTCGGTCCGCACGTCGACCTGGTCCTCGCCTCCGCACTCGCGCTCCACGTGACCTGGGAGAAACCCTTCTCCGAGCGGCGGGTGCGGCCGCCCCACGGCCCGTGGAGCGGGCGTTCCCTGCGCGGGCTGGCCGTCGCCCACGGCTTCCCCGAGCGGATCCGGGTGGCCCGGGGGCCCTCCGGCCCGGTCACCCTGCTCCGCGTACCGGGTGCGCCCGGCGCCCGCGGCGCGGACGTGCACCTGCTGCTCGGAGAGCCCGGGGCCGCCCCGGGGGACGTTTTGACGACCGGGATCGCCGAGGTCACCGGCGCGCTGGCCTCCTCGACCGCGGGGGAGCTCCCCGACGGTCCCGCGGGACCCGGGCTGGCGCTCCACACCGTGGATTCGACCAGCCCCGAACCCGTGGTCCGGATCACCACGGTGGCCTTCGACCTCCGCGCCGAGCACGATCTGCTGGGGCACTCCGAGCTGTTCGGGCTCACGTCCGCGGCCTCCCGCCCCGGCCACTTCCCCGGCATCTCCGCCGTCCCGCTCGCCGTCGTCTCGGCCCGCCAGTCGGCCGTGGCCCGCTTCCACGCGGAGGGGTTCGAGGCCGCGGCGGTCACCGCCGTCGGCATGTTCCGCGGGGCCGCGAGGTCCCGGTCGTACCGGGTCCGGCAGGCCGACTTCGAGGTGGACCGGCCCTTCGGCTTCCTCGCCGTCGACCGGGAGTCCGGACTCGTGCTGTTCGCGGGCTGGGTCACCGACCCCGCTACCCTCACCTGATGACCTCCGACAAGATCACCGCGACCGACTCCGGCACCTGGCTCCTCGGCGACCTCCCCGTCCGCCGCATCGGCTTCGGCGCGATGCGGCTCACGCACCTCGCCGACGGCTCCCCCAGCGACCGCGACCGGGTGACCGGGGTGCTGAGGCGGGCGGTCGAGCTGGGGGTCAACCACATCGACACGGCCGCCTTCTACTTCTCCGCGACCCGCTCCGCCAACGAGCTCATCAACCGGGCCCTCGCCCCGTACGCCGACGAGCTGGTCATCACCACGAAGGTCGGGCCGGGCCGCGACGCCGCCGGCGAGTGGTGGTGGGCCACGCCCGGGCAACTGCGCGGGCAGGTCGAGGAGAACCTGCGCCAACTGGGCCGCGACCACCTGGACGTGGTCAACCTGCGCGTCCCGCGCCAGGCGGAGACCGGTTCGATCGCCGAGCACTTCGGGGCTCTCGCCGACCTGCGAACGGCCGGGCTGATCCGCCACCTGGGCGTGTCCAACGCACGGCCCGACCACCTCGCCGAGGCGCGGGCCATCGCACCCGTGGTCTGCGTGCAGAACGCGTACGGGATCGGCTCGCCGGCCGAGGAGCACGCCTTCCTCGACGCGTGCGGCGAGCAGGGCATCGCCTTCGTCCCCTTCTTCGCCATCGCGGGAGCGGGCAAGGAGGCCGGAGGGGTCACCGAGGAGGGCCCGGCGGTACGCGAACTCGCGCGGGCCCACGGGGTGTCCCCGGCCCAGGTCCGCCTGGCGTGGACCCTGAGCCGGGGCGCCCACGTACTGGCCATCCCGGGCACCGGGAACCCGGAGCACCTGGCCGAGAACGTCGCCGTCGGAGCGCTGCGGCTGTCGGCGGAGGAGACCGCCCTGCTCGCGGCCGCTTAGCCGCGCGCCGGGCGCCCTCTACCAGTCGTGCACCGAACCGTCGGCGAGGGTGTTCACCGGCAGGTACTTGCGCTCGTACGGGAAGCGGGCCGCGGCCTCCTCGTCGAACTCGACGCCGATGCCGGGGGCGTCGCCGGGGTGCATGAGGCCGTCCTCGAAGGTCCAGGAGGTGGTGAACACCTCCTGGTAGGGCGGCAGGTGCTCCATGTACTCCTGCATCCCGAAGTTCTGGACGGAGAGGTCCACGTGCAGCGCGGCGGCGAAGGAGACCGGCGAGAGGTCGCCGGCGCCGTGCGAGCCGGAGCGGATGCCGTACAGCTCGGCGAGCGAGAAGATCTTGCGGAGGTGGCTGATCCCGCCCGCGTGGGAGACCGAGGTGCGGATGTAGTCGATCAGCCGCTCGGTGATCAAGTGCTGGCAGTCCCAGATGGAGTTGAAGATCTCGCCCACGGCCAGCGGGGTGGTGGTGTGCTGCCGGATGAGGCGGAAGGCCTCCTGGTCCTCGGCCGGGGTCGGGTCCTCGATCCAGAACATCCGGAAGGGTTCGAGGGACTTGCCCAGGTGCGCGGCCTCGATCGGGGTCAGCCGGTGGTGGACGTCGTGCAGGAGGTGGAAGTCGTAGCCGAACTCCTCCCGTACGGCGGCCATGTACCGGGGCACCCAGTCCAGGTACTTGCCGGTGTCCCAGCACCCCTGCGAGGGCAGCTCGCCGTCGGCCGGCTCGTAGGTGTTCCCGTCTCCCTTGCGCATGCCGTAGACCTTGGCCACACCGGGCACGGCGGCCTGGGCCCGGACGGCGCGGAAGCCGCGGTCGCGGAACTTGGCGACGTCGTCGAGGAGTTGGGGGATGTCGTTGCCGCTGGCGTGGCCGTAGACGGTGACACCCTCGCGGGCCGCGCCGCCGAGGAGCTGGTAGACGGGGAGCCCGGCGACCTTGCCCTTGATGTCCCACAGGGCCACGTCGACCGCGGCGATGGCGGTCATGCTGACGGGACCGCGCCGCCAGTAGGCGCCCTTGTAGAGGTACTGCCAGATCCGCTCGATCGCCGCCGGGTCCTTGCCGATGAGCAGCGGGCAGACGTGGTCCTCCAGGTAGGAGGCGACGGACAGTTCGCGGCCGTTGAGGGTGGCGTCGCCGATGCCGGTGACCCCGTCGGAGGTGGTGATCTTGAGGGTGACGTAGGTGCGGCCGGGGCTGCTGACGATGACCTTGGCTTCGACGATGGTGCTCGTGGTGGTGCTCATGGTGGGGTGCTTCCTCGCTTCTTCGAGAGGGGGCGGACGGGTCAGGACGAGGGGACCGGGAGCGGCTCGACCTTCTTGATCAGCAGGCCGTACGAGAGGGCGCCGACGACGGCGAAGGCTCCGGAGAGGGCCAGGGCGAACATGAAGGACCCGGTGGCCGCGACGATCGCGCCGGTGATGATCGGGCCGACGAAGCCGGCGATGTTGGAGGCGAAGTTCTGGATGCCGGCGAGGGAGGAGACCTGGCCGGGCTCGGGGGCGACGTCGGCCGGCAGCGAGGCCACCGAGGCGCCGGCGAAGGCGAGCGAGGCGCAGCAGACGGAGAGCAGCGCGATCATGCCGGCCGCGTTCTCGACGAAGACGGCGGGGGCGATGGCGGAGGCGCCGGTCATGCCCGCCACCAGGCAGGTCTTACGGGCCCGGTTGACGGACCAGCCGCGCTTGAGGAGGGAGTCGGCCACCGCTCCGCCGCCGAGGCTGCCGCCGATGGCGATGAAGCCGGGGATCATTCCGAAGATGCCGAGCTCGGCGAGGTTGAAGCCGCGGTCCTTGACGAGGAAGGCGGGGAACCAGGTGATGAAGAAGAAGTTGCTGTAGTTGAGGCAGAAGAAGCCGATCATCATGCCCCAGACCGTGCGGTACCGGAACAGTTGGCTCCACTTCACCTTGGAGACGACGGTGGTGCCGTCCTCGTTGACGTCCTCCAGGCGCGCCCCGCCCTTGCGGATGTAGTCGAGCTCGGCCGCCGTGGCCTTCGGGTGGCTCTGCGGGTCGTGGTACGCCTTCCACCACAGCAGGACCCAGCCGATCGCCAGCGCGCCCGCGACGTAGAAGGCCACGCGCCAGCCGGCCCAGGCGATGAGCGCCGTGATGATCGGGAGCGAGATGACCGCGCCGATCCGCGAGCCGGAGTCCCAGATCGCGTTGCCCATGGTGCGCTCGTGCTTGGGGAACCAGCGGGATACCACCTTGGCCGAGGCCGGGTAGGCGCTGGCCTCACCCACACCGAGGCCGAGGCGGGCGAGGACCAGCTCGATCGGACATCCCTCAACTTGCGTATGCCTGCCCGGTTTCAGTCGGGGAGGGACACGCACCCCGATCGCCGAAAGCACGAAACGGTCTGGTACGCTACCCACCTGCTCCGGCAGCGGTCAGGGCTTGGCCGTCACGAGACTCGTTGGAGTTAAGTGAGAAGCCCCCTCGTTCGCGAGGGGGAGGAGTCACGTAGTTGAAGACGAACGCCAGAAGGTACAGGCCCGTCACATTCAACACAGGTTGCTCTCGCAACCTTCAGGATGAGGCGGCGGAGCGCCCGGCGCACCGCCGCCATCCCCCTTCACCGCCGAGGCGGCAGCGGGCCCTTACTGTCCACGATGCTCATGCCGTGGCCTGTCCTGCTCTGAGGAATTCTTCGCGGTGGGCGGCCGCCAGGGCGGCCGTTTCGGTGAAGTCGGGGATGCGTCCGGTGCCGCCGCGGCCGGACACGGAGAGGGAGGCGGCGGCCGTCGCGTACGCCACGGAGTCCGCGAGGCTGTCGCCGAGCGCGAGGCGGGCGGTGGCGGTGCCTGTGAAGCAGTCCCCTGCGCCGGTCGCGTCGACCGGGTCCGGGTTGACCGGGACCGGGAGGTACGCCGCCCCCGTGCCGTCGTCCAGCAGCAGCCGGTCGGCGCCCGCGGTGACCGCGACGGTACGGGCGCCCAGGGCCCGGTAGCGGACGGCGGCCTCGACCGGGTCGTCGGTGTCGACCATGGCCAGCGCGTCGGCGGGGCAGGAGGTCTTCAGCAGGCCGGTCAGCGGGGCGATGCGGGCCAGCAGTGTGCGGGCCTCGCCCCGACTGGTGAGGCGGGGGCGGAAGTTGGGGTCGTAGGAGAGGTGTCCGCCGGCTCCGTGCACGGTCTGGGCGGCGAGCAGTACGGCTTCGCGGCTGCTCGGCGACAGGGCGCCGGCGATGCCGCTGGTGATGAGGGCCTTGGCGCCCGTAAGCAACTCCCGCCAGGACTCCACGTGTTCCACCGAGAGGGTGGAGCCGGCGCTGCCGGTGCGCCAGTAGACGAACTCCCGGTCGCCGTCGGTGTCGGCGCAGAGCAGGTAGGCGCCGTTCGGGCGCGGGGAGCGGCGTACGTGGGAGAGGTCCACGCCGAGTTCGGCGGCGCGGGCCAGCAGCGGGACGCTCAGCTCGTCCTCGCCGACGACGGCGAGGAGGGCGGTTCGGGCTCCGGCGGCGACGGCGGCGGCCGCGGCGTTGAGGGCGTCCCCGGAGAAGGAGACGCGGGCACGGGTGCCGTCGGCGGCGTCCCGCAGGGCGGTCTCGGCGTGGATCTCGACGAGCACCTCGCCGAGGACGAGGACGTCGTACCCCTCGGGCCCGCTCACGGTCGGCGCTCCGTGCCCGCGCAGTCGCCGCAGCAGGGCTGGGCGAGGTCGGCGAAGACGGCGGCCAGCTCGCCCGGGTCGGCGGGCAGGCCGCTGCCTATCCCGACGGCGGCGGCCCCGGCGGCGAGCCAGTCGCGGACCTCGCCTGGCTTGATCCCGCCGGTCGGGATGATCAGGGCGCCGGGGAGGACGGCCTTGAGGGAGCGGAGGAACTGCGGGCCGCCCACGTGGGCGGGGAACACCTTCGCCGCGCCGCCAGACCGGACCGCGGAGGCGATCTCACCGGGGGTGAAGCCGCCTTCGATGAAGACGGCCCCGCGCTCCCGGGCGACCTCGCGGACCTCGGGAGCCGGGTAGGGCGAGATGAGGAAGGCGGCGCCCGCGTCGAGTGCGGTCCGCGCAGCCTCGGCGGTGGTGACGGTGCCGACCCCGATGAGGGCGGGCCGCCCCCGCACGTCGGCGAGCGGCACGGTACGGGCCACCGCCTCGGCCCAGCCGGGGGTGGAGGTGGTGAGTTCGACGGCGCGGCAGCCGGCGGCGAGGAGGGCAGTGGTGTGGCGGACGGCCTCGTCCGCGTCGGCGTTGCGCAGGACCGGCAGCAGTCGCTGCGCGGTGATGGCCGCATACGGGTGACAGGACAAAGGACCCTCCATTTGTTCCACGTACTGGAACTTGGTATCGTGTAACGGAACTTCTGATGCAGACCATACCCATCGATGGAGATCCCTTGTCCACGGACGAAAGGCCCGAGATCGCGGGGGCCGAAAGCACTGCGCGCGGCGGACGGACCTCCGCCGCGGGTACGGCGCTGGAGAAGTCGATGCGGATCCTGGAGGCCGTGGCCGCCCCCGGCGGCCCGCACCGGCTCACCGATGTCGTGGCGGCGGCGGCCGTGCCGAAGTCGAGTACCTTCCGCATCCTGGCCTCGCTGATCGAGCAGGGCTTCGTACGCTCCGAGGGCGAGAGCCGCTACGGCGTCGGCCCCCGGCTGCGCGGACTGTCCGCCCTGGTCAGCGGCGGGGAGCCGGCCAGCATCGAGCAGATCCTGCGGGAACTGCAGGAGGCCACCGGGCAGGCGGTCCACCTCGCCCTGCACAGCGGGGAGACCATCACCTACATCCGGAAGCTGGAGAGCGACCAGCCCTTCCAGACCGCCTCGCGGGTCGGCATGCGGATGCCGCTGCACACGACCGCGATCGGCAAGAGCATCCTGGCCGCGCTGCCCGGGGACGAGGCCCGCGAGCTGGTCGCCACGGCCGGGCTGCCGCGCCGCACGCCCAAGACGCTCACCACGCCTCAGGCCCTGGAGGCGGAGCTGGAGAGGGTGCGGGCCCAGGGGTTCGCCCTGGACGATGAGGAGAACGAGCCCACCATCCGCTGCATCGGCGCCGCGATACTCGACGCCCGGGGCCGCCCGATCGGCGGCGTCAGCATCACCACCGTCACCTTCCTGGTCTCCCGCACCGAGATCGAGGCCTACGCACCCGCTCTGCTGGAGGCCACGAAGGCGCTGGCCCCGCTGCTGTAGGCCGCCGCGCGGAGCCCGCCGGGGTGCGCTCCGGTCATTCGGGGCCGGCGGCGCCCCGTGCGGGGTCGGGCCGGTCGGCGGCCGGGGCTCGGTCCGCGGACCGGGTCAGCAGTTCCCGGGCCGTCCGCAGGTGCCGGTGGCCCGGTTCCAGGATGGACGCGGCCCGGGCCAGGGCTTCGGTCAGCACCGCGGCCGCCTCGGGGGCCCGGTCCTGGGCGAGCAGGGCCCGGGCCCACTCCAGGCGGGAGTAGAACACGTGCGGGTGGTCCTCGCCCAGTACCCGGGTCCGGTCCGCGGTGAGCTGCGCCCAGGCCTCGGCCGCTTCGTCCGTGCGCCCTGCGCGGGCCGCCAGCGCGGCCAGGCTCCCCCGGATGGCGAGCGTGTGCGGGTCGTCGGGCCCGATCCCCTCTGCGGCTTCGGCTTCGGCCAGCAGCAGCCCCAATTCGCTTTCGGCCGCGGCGGGTTCACCAGGCCGGAACCAGATCAGGCTGCGCCGGGTCGCGAGTACCTGCGGATGGGCGGCACCGTGGATGCGCGAGCGGTCGGCCAGCAGCCCCTCCAACTGGCGGGCCGCCGCGCGGGGATCACCGCCTTCCCCGGTGAAGTAGGCCAGTTGATGGCGGGCCGCCAGGGTGTCCGGATGCTCGGGCCCCAGCACCTCCGCGACGTCCGCGAGCAGCTCCGCGAACCGGGCTGCGGCAGCCCGATGGTTCCCGGACTCCCCTACGAAGAAGGCCAGTTGATGCCGGGCCGCCAACGTGTCGGGATGTCGGGGCCCGAGCCGGCCGGCCCGCCTGCGGGCGATCCCGGCGAGATCGGCGGCGGCCCGGCGCGGTTTCCCGGAGTCCCCGACGGCTATGGCCAGCGGCAGTTCGGCGCCGGGGATCCCGCCGCGCGAGGCGAGGCCGAGGGCTTCGACGGCCCGTGCGAGACGGCCGTCCTGGTGTGCGACCAGCCCCATGTCGTAGGCGTCGGCGGGCTCCACCAGGGGCAGCAGTCCGCGCCACAGGTGCTCGGGAACCGGGCCGTTGCCCGGCGCGTTCAACAGGTAGTCGAACGCGGTGAATCCGGCCCCGAAGTTGCCGATGAGCAGCCCGCTCGTGGCGTAGGCGGCGGTGCAGGCCCAGTCCATCGCCTCCGCGAAGGGCTCGGGCTGGAGGCCCCCGCCGCCCCGGGCCGCCAGGTAGGGGGCGTGCAGCTCGCGCAGCCAGGCGCGGCTCACCGGGCGGCGCAGCCCGGCCCGGCGGCAGTCCACCGCCGCCGCGACCACGGCGGCGCCGCGCGGATTGGCGCCCGGGGCCCAGGCGTTCTCCCAGGCCGCCAGGAGCTCCGGACCGGCCGCCAGCACCTCGGCCACCCCGAACCGCTCGCCCGCGCGCAGCGCGGCCCCGATGCGCGGATCGCCCTGGTGGGCGGCGGCCCGGCCGCGCTCCGCCGGGGACCAGTGCCGGGGCAGCCTGATGACGGCCGCCTGGTGGAGCAGGTCGCGCTGGGCCCGCCAGGCGTCCCGGTCGGAGCCGGTGAGCCGGCTCTCCTCGCGGGCGTCGTAGCGCCGGTACTCCTGGACCCGCATCGTCGCGATGACCACCGCCGTGCGCAGGGAGGCCAGTTGGGTGGCGCTGAGGCCGCCGTCGCCGAGGTAGTCCTCGAGGTCGTCCAGCCAGAGCACCGCGCGGCGCCGACGCCCGGCGATCCGTACCGCTTCGGGCAGTGCGGCGCGGGAGAGCGGGCGGACGAAGGCGTGCCGGGGGAAGCGGGTGCGGGCCACCTCGTAGGCGAGCCGGGTCTTGCCCGCCGTGGACTCCCCCACCACGAGGACGAAGCGGCTCCGCTCCAGGGCTGCGCGCAGCCCCGGTTCGGCGTCGCGCCGGATGTACGCGGGCGGGGCGGCGGGGGCTTCGGCCGGTTGGGCTCCGGCCAGTTCGGGGCGGTCCACCTGGCGCAGCAGCGGGATCCGGCCCGCCGCCGTGCGCAGCAGCTCCCCGGCGACCCCGGGCCCGGCGGCCTCCCCTCTAGGGTGTGTCTTTCGGGTCAGGCCGGGCCCGCGGCGTCCGGTGCCGCGGGCTAATCCGACCTGACCCGAAGGACACACCCTGGGCCGCATCCGCTCGGCGGCGAGGCCGGACAGCGTGGTGACGGCCGCGCCGATCCCGGCGGCCCAGGGCCCCGAGGTCCACACCGCCGCCAACGCCACCGCACCTGCTCCGAGCCCTACCGAACCGAGGTATCCGGCCCAGCCCCGCGCCCGGCCGGATCCTCTCAAGAGCAACGCCGACATGCCGCCCCCAACACGTCCCGTGGGAGCCCCATTGTCACCCCGGACCGGGCCGGGGGAACCCCAACGGAGCTACGTGGAGGGGATGTTCGTCAGTACGTCACGAAGAGGCGGCGGGCGGGACCGTCCACCCGGACCCGGCCGCCGACGGGGATCACGAGCTGCGGGTCGGTGTGCCCGAGGTCCACGTCGAGAACGGCCATGGTGTCGGGCGCGTACTCGCCGAGGGCCCGCAGGACCGCCTCGCGCTGCTCGTGGCGGTAGCGCTCCCGCCCCTCGGCGTCGAAGCGCTTCTCGAAGGACCAGCTCTTCGCCCGGCCCATCAGGAGGGCGGGGAACTGCCGCAGCAGTCCGCGCTCCCCCATGCTGCGCAGGATCCAGTAGACGTCCTGGGCGCGCGGCATGTCCTCCGAGGTCTCCAGGAAGAGCACCCCGCCCGCGTACTCCTCGGCGGGCCGCACGGCGCGGTCGGCCATCAGCAGCCAGGAGATGATCTCCAGGTTGCCGCCCCAGCTGTTGCCCTCGACCACCCGGTCGGCGTTGTGCCAGGTCCAGCCCTTGGCCGGCTCCAGATCCGGTTCGGCGTCGAAGGTGCCGGGGTCGTCCCAGGAACCGTTGACGTCCCCGCTGGCCCCGGCGGCGGTCAGCTCGTACTCGCCCGAGGTGAACAGCGCCGCCCGCAGGGACTCGGCCGTCAGCGGGTGCAGCGCGCCGGGCCGTCCGAGCTCGACCATCACCGAGCTCCCGTGATAGCCGACCAGTCCCAGGTCCCTCAGGTGCAGGAGCAGGTTGGTGTTGTCGCTGTAGCCGAAGAACGGCTTGGGGTGGGCGCGCAGGAGCTCGGCGTCGAGGTGCGGGAGCAGTGTGATCTGGTCGTCGCCGCCGATGCTGGCGATGACGGCCTTGATCTCGGGGTCGGCGAAGGCGGCGTGCAGGTCGGCGGCTCGTTCCTGCGGCGTCGCGCCCATCTTCCGGGTGGTCGGGTACTCGACCGGTTCCAGCCCGAACTCCTCCCGGAGCCGGCGCAGGCCCAGCTCGTAGGGGAACGGGAAGAGCTCGGGCAGGCCGGCCGAAGGGGAGAGCACCGCGACGCGGTCTCCGGGGCGGGGCTTGGCGGGGTAGCGAGGATCCGTCATCCGATGATCCTAGGAGCGTGCCCGGCCGCAGTCGAAGCGGTTTCCGGGGCCCCCGCGCCCCTCGGTGGATGCGGCCGCGTGATCGAATCGGGGGTATGACAACCGAGTTGATCCCCCTTGCCGGCGGAGGCCGCCTCTGGGCCGAGAAGGCCGGGGACGGCCCCCCGCTCGTCCTGCTCCACGGCTCGGTCCACGACAGCCGCCTGTGGAGCCGCGTCTTCGCGGCGCTGGCACGGCACCACACCGTGGTTCGTTACGACGCCAGGGGTCATGGACGCTCGACGCCTCCGACCGCGCCGTTCCGCCATGAAGACGACCTGCTGGCGGTCCTGGACCGATTCGCCTTCCAGAGCGCGGGGCTCGTCGGCTTGAGCATGGGAGGCGAGGTCGCGCTCGACTTCACCCTGGAACACCCCGGGCGGGTCCGATCGCTGACGCTGATCGGGGCGTCCGCCAGTGGGCACGAGTGGCCCCGGAGCCCCGAGATGGATGCGTACGGCGCGGCGCACCGCGGATCGTCCGGCGGGCGCATCGCCGAGCTGGAGCTCACGCTCTGGGCGAGCCTGGGCGACCGGGCCCCGGGTTTCGAGGTCATCGAGCCGATGGTGCGGGAGAACGCCGAAGCCGGAGCCGCCGCCGAGAAGGGACACGCACTCGACCCGGCCGAGGACGCTGTCGGCCGGCTGGAGCGGATCGGGGTTCCGACGACGGTCGTCGTCGGCACTCACGACCACCCGGAGATCGGCGTCATCGCCGCACGTCTCGCCGACGGCATTCCGGGCGCACGGCTGGAGGTGGTCGCCGATGCCGATCACTACCTGCCGCTGCGGGCTCCGGAGCGACTTCTCGAACTCCTCCTCGGCTGCTGATCTCACAGCACCGAACCTTCCGCAACCTTCCCTATCAGAATCTATCCTCCCTCTTCAGGGTAGGATTCGGGATTATGAGTGACGAAGGACGCGAGCTGTACTCGGTCGGCGAGGTCGCCGAGCTGCTCGGACTGCACGTGCGCACCGTCCGGAACTATGTGCGCGACGGCCGGCTGAAAGCCGTCAGGATCGGCAAGCAGTACCGGATCAGCCGGGCCGACTTCGAGGCCCTGACCAGCCGCCCCGACCCGGCCGGCGAGGGTCCCTCCGCCGCCGGGGAGGCTCCCCGGCGGCACCTGGAGGTGTCGAGCATCGTGCAGATCGACGCGGTCGGCCCCGACGCGGCGAACCGGCTCGCGAACCTCGTCACGGCGAGCGCGCAGTCCCCGCGGGCCACCTCGGCCCCCCTGCGCGTCCAGACGGTCTACGACAAGGAGCGGGCCCGCATGAAGATCGTGATCCTCGGCGACGCCGCCACCACTGCCGATCTGCTGCACCTGGTCGACGGGGTGCTCGGCCCGGGCAACGGCATGGGGAACGAGCTGGACCACGACGCGGGGGCGGTGCACCGTGGCTGACCTCCTCGTGGCATGCCACGGCGTGCCGGTCCTGGTCTGCGCCGCCGACGGCCCGCCGGTCGCCACCGAGCAGGACGCGCTCGACCAGTTGATCGGCGGCGCCTTCTACCGGACCGACATCGTCGCCGTCCCGGTGGAGCGGCTGGACGCCGGCTTCTTCGACCTGCGCAGCGGGCTGGCCGGGGCGATCATGCAGAAGTTCGTGAACTACCGGGTCCGCCTGGTGGTCGTGGGCGACCTCTCGCACCACCTGGGGGCGAGTTCGGCCCTGCGGGACCTCGTACGGGAATCGAACGAGGGGCGCCACATCTGGTTCCTGCCCGATCTCGACGCCCTGGCCGCCCGCCTCGCCCCGGCCGGGGAAACGGGACCGGGCGCTCCGGATTCCGCATCTCCGGAACCGTTCGGCGGATAAGCGTTATCGGAGTCCCCCTCGACGGTCTCCCAGGTATTGGGCATCATCGAGCGCCGGTACGGACAGGGACTTTTCTATGAGCAGTCAGCACACGGCAGCGCTGGTCGCCGCGGCTCGCGCGGGCGATCCCCGCGCACAGGACGACCTGGTCAGCGCCTATCTGCCGCTGGTCTACAACATCGTCGGGCGGGCCCTGAACGGGTCCGTCGACGTGGACGACGTGGTCCAGGACACGATGCTGCGGGCACTCGACGGGCTGGGCGGCCTGCGCGACGACCACAGCTTCCGGTCCTGGCTGGTCGCGATCGCCATGAACCGGGTACGCGCCCACTGGCAGGCCCGCCGCAGCGCCCCCGGCGAAAGCGGCCTGGAAGCCGCCTGGGAGCTCGCCGATCCGGGCGCCGACTTCGTGGACCTGACCGTCGTACGGCTCCAGCTGGAGGGCCAGCGGCGCGAGACGGCCCGTGCCACGCGCTGGCTGGAGCCCGACGACCGGGCGCTGCTCTCCCTGTGGTGGCTGGAGTGCGCCGGGGAGCTGACGCGCGCGGAGATGGCGCAGGCCCTGGAGCTGTCCCCACAGCACACGGCGGTACGGGTGCAGCGGATGAAGGCGCAGCTGGAGGCGGCCCGGGTGGTGGAGCGGGCGCTGGGGGCCCAGCCGCCCTGCGAGGACCTGCGGGCGGTGGCGGCGAGCTGGGACGGCCTGCCCTCGGCGCTGTGGCGCAAGCGAATAGCCCGGCACGCCCGCGCGTGCCTGCGGTGCGCCGGGCTGTGGAACGGCCTGGTCCCGGCCGAAGGACTGCTGGCAGGGCTGGCGCTGCTGCCGGTCTCGGCGGCGCTGCTCGCGGGCGTACGGGCGGCCACGGAGTCCGGCTTCGCCTCCGCGGGCCTGGCCGCCGGCGCTTCGGCGTACGGCCCGGGCGGGTCCGCCACCCCGGGCACCGGCCCCGACGGCGGCGACGGCGGCGGCAGCGGCGGCAGCGGCAGCGGCAGCGGCAGCGAAGCGCAGTTCGCCTCGGCGGGCGGCCCCGGGGACGGGCGTGCCTCGCTGCGCAAGCAGCGGCGCGTCCGCGGCCGGCGCCGGATGATCGGTGGCGCCGTGCTCGCCGCCTGTGTCGTGGGAGGCGGGCTGACCTACCTCGGCACCCGGCCCGGCACCGCCTCCCCGGAGGCGCCTCCGGCCGCGCTCGTGGCGCCGGGATCGGGGACCGCGCTGCCCCCGGAGCCGGCCTCCCCGACCCCGAGTCCCTCGGCGTCCGCCTCGCCGAGCGCCTCGCCGAGCCCCGGTCCGAGCCCGACCGCGACTCCGGGTCCGACCCCCACGCCCACCCCGAAGCCGAGCCCGAAGTCCACATCGCCGAAGAGCCCGGCTCCCGCCCCGCCGGGCGGCAGCACCGCCTCCCAGGTGGTGGCCCTGGTCAACTCCGAGCGCGCGGCGGCCGGCTGCGGGCCGCTCAAGGAGGACGCGCAGCTCCGTACGGCCGCCCAGGGGCACTCCGACGACATGGCGCGGCGGGACTTCTTCTCGCACACCAACCCGGACGGCGCGGACCCGGGCAAGCGGACCACGGCCGCCGGGTACCGCTGGTCCACCTACGGGGAGAACATCGCGAAGGGACAGCGGACCGCGGCCCAGGTCATGGATTCCTGGATGAAGAGCCAGGGGCACCGCGAGAACATCCTCAACTGCTCCTTCAAGGATATCGGCGTGGGCCTCCACCAGGGCGACGGCGGCCCGTGGTGGACGCAGAACTTCGGCGCCCGGATGTAGGGCCCCGCATTCCTGGCCGGCCCGCTCCGCTCCGCCGCACCCCGTCGGTTCGATCTCCCCGCAATGATTCAAAATGAGGGCAAGATAGGAGCTGGAAGCAAACCGGCAGATCACGGTGGAGGTGGGGCGCATCAGCAGGCAGAAACTCCGTCCGCACCAGCGCGAGGCCGTCGACGCCGCCGTGCGGGCGCTGGAACTGCCCGCCGGGCGCAGGGTCCCACGGACCGGGCTGCGTACGCAGGTGATCATGGCAACGGGCTCCGGCAAGTCGCTGGTCGCCGTGCACACGGCCGAGGAGCTGCGGGCCGGCCGGGTCCTGGTGCTGGTGCCCTCCCTGGACCTCCTCGTGCAGACCGCGGCCGCCTGGCGCGAGGGCGGCCGGACCGGCCGCGCCTTCGCCGTGTGCTCGCTGCGCGGCGAGGACGCGGGGGTGCCCACGACCACCGACCCGGCCGAACTGGCCGACTGGGCGGGCCTGCCCGTCGACCGGGTCACGGTGTACGCCACGTACGCCTCGCTCGGCCTCGGCACCATCGAACGCGCGCACCGCGAGGGGCTGCCCGGCTGGGACCTGATCGTGGTCGACGAGGCGCACCGGACCTCGGGGCGGATCGGCAAGCCCTGGGCGGTGGTGCACGACAACCTCCGGATCCCCTCGATCCGCCGGCTGTACATGACGGCCACGCCCCGGGTCTGGCAGGACGGCGAGGATTCAGGGCCGGCCGAGGGCTCCGGCCGGCCGGAGGGGGCGCGCAGCCGGGGCGACCTGGTGGCCTCCATGGAGGACGATCCGGACGGGCCTTTCGGAGCGCGCTGCTACACCCTCACCCTCTCGGAGGCCGTCGACCGGGGCATCTGCGCGCCCTACCGGGTGGTCTGCGTGGACGTCAGCGATCCGGAGTTCCAGGCGGCCGTGCTGCTCGGGCCGGACGGACGCTCCGACTCCGTGCGCGGAGTACGGCTCGCGGCGCTCCAGGCGGCGCTGGTGACGGCTGCCGTGAAGCAGGGGTTCCGGCGCACGCTCGTCTTCCACCA
This sequence comes from Streptomyces sp. CA189, assembly GCF_056428985.1. Lineage (NCBI taxonomy): Bacteria > Bacillati > Actinomycetota > Actinomycetes > Kitasatosporales > Streptomycetaceae > Streptomyces > Streptomyces sp. CA189. The sequence continues at coordinate 188,595 of NZ_JBWJVM010000009.1, forward strand.
CCTGACCAAGGAGGCCGAGGCCTTCGCGGCCGGGCTGCCGGCGGTGGCCGCCCGGATGCGCGCCACGAGCTGGGCCCCCCGGCCGGTGTACCCCCGTACCGTCTGGGCGGACTGGCTGTGCGGTCAGCACACGGCGGCGCACCGGCGGCGGGTGCTGGGTGCCTTCGCGGACGACCGGGTCGCGGACAAGGCCTTCCTGGGCAGTGTCCGGGTGCTGGGCGAGGGCGTGGACACCAAGGAGTGCGACTCGGTCTTCTGGGCCGACGTACGGGGTTCCATGCCCGACCTGGTCCAGGCCGTCGGCCGGGCGCTGCGCATCCGGCCCGGGGAGGGCAAGGTGGCCTCCCTCGTGGTGCCGGTGCTGCTGGGGCCCGGCGAGTCCCCCGAGACGATGCTGACCTCACGGGCGTACGGTGACCTCGCGCGGCTGCTGGAGGCGCTACGGGCCCACGACACCCGGCTCGTCGAGTCCCTGGCGCAGCCCCAGGCCCCGAGCAGGCGCGGGGCGGGGACCACGGGCGGCGCGGAGTCCGTGGTCGGCCCCGGGCCGCGCCGCGGCGCGGAGTCCCTGCTGAGCTTCTCCACGCCCCGCGACCCGGCGCTGCTGGCGGCCTTCATCCGGCTGCGCGTCCTGTACCCGGAGCGCGAGCACTGGCGGCGCGGGGTGGAGGCCGCCCGGATCTACGCCGGTGCGGCCGGGGACCTCAAGGTGCCGTTCGCGTTCAAGGTGCCCGGGAGCGGCGGAGCCGCGAGGGCCGGCTCCACCCCCGAGAAGACCGCCACGCCCGTCGGAGTCCCCGGGACGGGCGCGGCCGGCGTGGAGGGGTCGGCGGCCGAGGCGAGCTGGCCGCCGGGGCTGGCCCGGTTCCCGCTCGGCCAGTGGATCGCGGACGCCCGGCGCACGTACCGCCGCGGGGCGCTCGGCCGCGAGCGGGTGGCCCAGCTCGACGAACTGGGCATGGTGTGGAGCCACTTCGACGTGGCCTTCGAGGAAGGACTCGCGGCGGCGACCGGCTGGGCCGCCGAACACGGGCACCTGCTGCCGCCCGTGGAGGCCACCTGGCGCGGGGCCCCGGTCGGGGTCTGGGTCAAGAACCAGCGGGCGGCGGCCCGCCGGGAGGGCCCCGGAGCCCTGTCCGGGGAGCGCCGGGAGGCCCTGGAGGCCGTCGACGCGTCCTGGTGCCCTTCCTGGGAGATCTCCTGGCAGCGGGTCTTCCACCTGACCCGGGTCCACCTGGACGCGGGCGGCCGGCTGCCGACGCGCCCCGGGGAGGCCGTGGTCCAGGGCGAGGACCTCGGCGTGTGGCTGCGCGGGCAGCGCACGTCCTGGGAACGGCTGGCCTGGGCCCAGCGCTGGCTGCTGGAGCACGCCCTCGGGGTGACCCCGGCCGACGAGGCGGACCGGCCGAAGCCCCGGGTCGCCCACGCGGACGCCTGGGCCGCGCACCTGGCGGCGGCCCGGCGGTTCCACGAGCGCGAGCGGCACCTGCGGGTGCCCCGTACGCACGTGGAGCGGGTCGGCGACCGGGACCTGCGCCTCGGCTCCTGGATCGCCAACCAGCGCTCCCGCGCCGCGTCCCTCACCCCGGAGCGGACGGCCGCGCTGACGGAGCTGGGGATGCGCTGGTCGGCGTCCTGAGCACCTCGTTCTTCCCTCCCGGGACGGGCCCGCCCGGGCGGGCCCGCCCCGGGAGGCCCTGACGCCGGATCAGTGGTGGAAGCCGGACTGGGGCGGGCCCGCGGGTACGGGCTGCGGGTGCGCGATGAGGTGTTCCACGGCGAGGCGCAGGTCGGAGACGAGCAGCGCGATCTGGTCCCGGGTCACCCCGTGCCGGATCAGGACCCGTTGGATGACCGTGTCGTCGCGCTCGGCGGGCAGCGGGTACGAGGGCACCTGCCAGCCGCGCATCCGGAGCCGGTCGGAGAGGTCGTAGAGGGTGAAGCCCGCGCCCTCCGGATCGGTGAGCCGGTAGGAGACGGCGGGCAGCGCGCCCTGGCCGTCGTAGAGGAGGGTGAAGGGGCCGACGGTCTCGATCTCGCGGGCCAGGTACTGGGCGGTGTCGGCGCAGGCCTGCTGGACCCGGCGGTAGCCGCCCCGGCCCAGGCGCAGGAACAGGTAGTACTGCGCGATGATCTCGCCGCCCGGCCGGGAGAAGTTGAGGGCGAAGGTGGGCATGTCCCCGCCGAGGTAGTCCACGGAGAAGACGAGGTCGGCCGGGAGCAGATCGGCGGTGCGCCAGACGATCCAGCCGACGCCCAGCGGGGCGAGGCCGTACTTGTGCCCGGAGGTGTTGACGGAGGCCACGCGCGGCAGCCGGAAGTCCCAGACCACGTCGGGGTGGAGGAAGGGGGCCACGAAGCCGCCGCTGGCGGCGTCCACGTGGATCGGCACGTCCCAGCCGTGCTCGGCCTGGATCCGGTCGAGTTCGGCGGCGATCTCGGCGACGGGCTCGTAGACGCAGGTGTAGGTGACGCCGAGGATGGCGACGACGCCGATGGTGTTCTCGTCGACGTGGGCGGCGAGCTGCTCGGGGCGCAGGCCGGTGGCTCCGGGCTCCAGGGGGACCTGGCGGAGCTCTACGTCGAAGTACCGGGCGAACTTCTCCCAGCAGACCTGGACCGGCCCGCACACCAGGTTCGGCCTGTCGGTGGGCAGTCCGGCGGCGCGGCGGCGCTCTCGCCAGCGCCACTTGAGGGCGAGGCCGCCCAGCATGGCGGCCTCGCTGGACCCGGTGGTGGAGCAGCCGGTGCCGGTGGTGCCGGCGGGGGCGTTCCACAGATCGGCCAGGATGTTGACGCAGCGGGCTTCGATCTCGGCCGTCTGCGGGTACTCGTCCTTGTCGATCATGTTCTTGTCGAGGCACTCGTTCATCAGCCGGTGGACCCCGTCGTCCGACCAGGTGGTGCAGAAGGTGGCCAGGTTCTGGGCGGCGTTGCCGTCGAGGAGCAGCTCGTTGTGGAGGAGCTGGTAGACCACCTCGGAGGGCGAGTGGTCTTCGGGCATCCGGTACTTGGGGAGGATCTCGCCGCTGAGGGCGGACGCGAACACGTCCGTCTCGGCGTCGCGGGCACGCAGGTCCTTCGTCTCATGGAGAGCCATATCGGGACTATAACGGGACATAACCTGACGGATCATCCTGAAGTCGCCTTCAGGATGCTTCAGGGAGGGTTCAGGCGGGCCCCTGAGAGTGGAGCCATCACCAGCCGGTGAGACCGCCGCTCGGGAGGGCCCCATGAACGTCCGCACGACCGCCACCCCCACCACGACCCCCACCCCCACCATGACCGTCGCGGCGGCCGCCACGGCCGCCAGGGCCGCCGCCCGTCGCCGCCGCCTGCTGGCCGCCACCCTCGCGGCCGGGGCACTCACCCTCTCGCTCACCGGCTGCGGCGGCTCGGGCTCCGGGGCCGGCGCGGACAGGGCCCGCGCCGCCGGGAACGCGGCCCCGGCCGCGGCCGCCGGATCGTCCCCGGCTCCCGAGACCCCGGCGGCGGCTCCGGAGCAGGCCCCCGCCGAGCAGGGCGGCCCGAAGACCTCCCGCGCCCGGGCCATGGAGACCGCCGAGAAGTCGGTGCCCGGCGGCAGGATCACGGACGTGGAGCTGGAGACCGAGGACGGCGCCCAGGTCTGGGAGGTCGACGTCATGACCGCCGAGCCGCGCGTGCACCACCTCACCGTGGACGCGACCACCGGCGCACTGCTGGGCGACCGGGCCGACCGGATGCCGGAGCGGGCCCGCCCGTACCTGGAGATCCCGCTCGCCAAGCTGGCCGCCGCGAGCGTGGACCGCGAGGACGCCGTCCGCAGCGCCGTGGCGAAGGCCGGCGCGGGCTTCGCCTCCCGGCTGTCCATCCAGGGCACCGAGGCCAGGCCGCTGTGGCGGATCGAGGTCGGCGACGGCTCGGTCCGGCACGAGATCGACATCGACGCGAAGACGGGCGAGGCGGTCCGCCACCAGAAGGAGGAGGGCCGCGGGGGCGACGACGGCAGCCGCGCCGGCAGTGGCTCCGACCGCCCCTCCGAGCAGGAGATCCGCGACCGCTCCGACAACCTCGGCCAGGACCACTACGACTGGTCGCGGCACGCCCGCCGGTGAGGACATCCGACGCCAATAGGTAGGATCCGGACAATGAGCAGCATATTGATCGTCGAGGATGAGGTCTCCCTGACCTCCGTACTGCGCCGCGGAATCGAGGCCGAGGGACTCCGGGTCGACGTGGCCCACGACGGGGACGAGGGTCTGCGGCTCGCGCTCACCGACGCCTACGACGCGATCATCCTCGACGTGATGCTGCCGGGCCTCGACGGACACCGCGTGTGCCGGACCGTACGGGCCGCCGGACTCTGGACGCCGATCCTGATGCTGACCGCGAGGGACAGCGAGTACGACGAGGCCGAGGGCCTCGACACCGGCGCCGACGACTACCTCACGAAGCCCTTCTCCTACCTGGTCCTCCAGGCCCGCCTGCGCGCCCTGCTGCGCCGCGGGGGCGCCGCCCGGCCGGCAGTCGTCGAGGCGGGCGACCTCGTACTGGAGCCCGGGAGCAAGCGGTGCGCGCGGGCCGGGACCGAGATCCCGCTCACCGCCAAGGAGTTCGACCTCCTCGCGGTGCTCGCCCGGCGGCCGGGGGTCGCGGTCTCCAAGGGCGCGCTGCTGGAGGAGGTCTGGGACCTGCCCGCCGACAGCGATCCGAACGTGGTGGAGGTGCACGTGAGCGCGTTGCGCCGCAAGCTCCAGGGCCCCTTCGGGGACACCGCGCGGCCGTTGCTGCACACCGCGCGGGATCGGCTACCGGCTCGTCCCGCCGCCCGCCGCCACCCCGTGAAGCGTCTGCGCCTCCCGCTCGGATCGGTCCGGGTCAGGACCACCCTCGGCGCCGTCGCCATCGTCACCGTCGCGCTGCTCGCCGCCTGCGCGGGCCTGCTCGGCGTCATCCGGCACGGGCTGGTCGGCTCCGCCGAGCGCACCGCGCTGAGCCGGGCCGAGGCCGTGGCCGGGGTGACCGGGTCGGGGCGGCTCGTCGACCGGCTGGCCGTGCCCGACGGCGAGGACAGCCTGCTCCAAGTGGTCACCGACGACGGCCGGATCCTCGCCGCGAGCCACAATCTGGCCGGCCGCGGCCCCGTGGCCTCCTTCGAGCCCGCCGAAGGCCACGACTCGGCCGCCCGCAGCCTGGACCTGGCGCTGCGCCCCGATCCCCGGCCCCACCCCTACCGGCTCGTCGCCGTCCGGGCGACGACCGCGGACGGCGCCGGGGCCACCGTGTACGCCGGGACCAGCCTGGAGACCGCCCGGTACACCCAGGATCTGATCCTCCGCTCCATGGTCCCCGGCATCCCGCTGCTGCTCCTCCTCGTGGCCGCCGTCACCTGGCGCTCCACCGGCCGGGCCCTGCGCCCCGTGGAGGCGATCCGCACCGAGGTCGCGGAGATCACCGAGCGGGACCTGGGCGGCCGGGTGCCGGTCCCGGCCTCGCGCGACGAGGTCGCCCGGCTCTCCCTGACGGTCAACTCCACCCTGGACCGGCTGGAGGAGTCGATGGACCGCCAGCGCCGGTTCGTCGCCGACGCGTCGCACGAGCTGCGCAATCCCATCGCCGCGCTGCGCGCCCACGTGGAGGTGGGCATCGCCCATCCGCGGCTGCTGCACGGTGCGGAGCTCCTGGACGACGCGATCCGCGTACAGCAGCTCGCGGACGACCTGCTGTTGCTTGCCCGCCTCGACGCGGGCCGGTCCCCCGAGCGGACCACCCTTGATCTCCGCGACCTCGTACGGGACACCGTGGCCCGGCGCCCCGAAGGGCGGGTGCCGGTGTCGGTGCGGGCCGCCGGACCGGCCCCGGTCCGCGGCAGCCGGGGGCAGTTGGCCCGGGTGCTGGACAACCTCCTCGACAACGCCCAGCGGCACGCCCGTACGGCGATCACGGTGAGCGTCACCCCCGCCCCGGCGGCGGACGGGCCGAGCGGGCCCGCCGGGGTCCTCCTGGAGGTCCGCGACGACGGCGCCGGGGTCCCCGTGGCGGACCGGGAGCGGATCTTCACCCGCTTCACCCGGCTCGACGCCTCGCGCAGCCGGGACGCCGGCGGGACCGGGCTCGGGCTGGCCATCGCGCGGGACATCGCATCGGCGCACGGGGGTGCGCTGAGCGCCGAACCGGGTCCCGGGGGGCGGTTCCGGCTGCGGCTTCCGGCCGACTCCGCGGTGTGATCCCTCCCATACCCACCCCGTGCGACCACAGGATTTCCCGTCAGTTAAGCTTTTTTTCATAGGTCTTCCCGTCCGGGCCGCTGGAGCCAGTCCGGACGGGAAGATCATCCAACTAGTTCGACCGGCAACTTATCCGCGCATGTCCGGATAACAGCCCTCCGTTCTCCGCGCCCTGATACCTCTTCGGGCCATGAACAAGATCACCCGCCGACAGGCCTTAGGCGCCACTGCCGGCGCACTCACCGCCCTCGGCCTCGCCGGCGCCACCGCGCACGCGGCCGTCACCGGATCCCGTTCCGCCGCACCCGCCACCCCCGCGGGCACCGTCGACGAGGTCTACCAGGGCCGCCGCATACGGATAGTCCCCGCCTCGGGCGGCGATGACCACCACGGCGGCCACCACGGCGGCCACCAGTCCCCCGGCACGCCGACCGTCCTCATAGACGGCCGCGAACTGCACGTGATGCGGAACGCCGACGGGAGCTGGATCAGCGTGGTCAACCACTACGAGACCTTCTCCGGCCCGCTCCCGCTCGCCCGCGCCGCCGTGCGCGAGCTCCAGGGCGCCTCCCTCGTCCCGATGGGCGGCATGTGATGACCATCCGCAAGAACCAGGCCTCGCTCACTCCCGAGGAGAAGCGGGCGTTCGTCGCGGCACTCCTCGAACTGAAGCGCACCGGCCGCTACGACCGCTTCGTCACCACGCACAACGGCTTCATCATGAGCGACACCGACTCGGGTGACCGGGTCGGCCACCGCTCTCCCTCCTTCCTCCCCTGGCACCGCCGGTTTCTGCTGGAGTTCGAGGCGGCGCTGCAGGCGGTGGATCCTGCGGTGGCCCTGCCGTACTGGGACTGGACGGCCGACCGGACCGCCCGCTCCTCCCTCTGGGCCGCCGACTTCCTCGGCGGCACCGGCCGGGCCCGGGACGGGCAGGTGCTCGACGGACCGTTCGCCTACGCGGCGGGGAAGTGGGAGATAGCCGTACGGGTGGACGGGCGCTCCTACCTGCGGCGCGCGCTCGGCACCGGCGTGGCCCAACTGCCCACCAGGGCCGAGGTGGACTCCGTCCTCGCGATGCCGGTGTACGACGCGGCGCCCTGGAACAGCTCCTCCGGCGGTTTCCGCAACCATCTGGAGGGCTGGCGCGGGGCCAACCTGCACAACCGGGTGCACGTGTGGGTGGGCGGCCAGATGGCCACCGGGGTCTCCCCCAACGACCCGGTGTTCTGGATGCACCACGCGTTCATCGACAAGCTGTGGGCCGACTGGCAGGCGCTGCACCCGCAGTCGGCGTACCTGCCCGCCGCCGGCACCCCGAACGTCGTGGACCTGAACGACACCATGAGGCCGTGGAACGACGTGACCCCGGCCGACATGCTGGACCACCGGGCGTTCTACACCTTCGACACCGAGCCGGTGCCGGCACCGGCCGGGGCCGCCGCCAGCCAGCGGTAGTGCAGTTCGGGGCGGCCGACCTGGCCGTACCGGGGGGTGCGGTCCGCGCGGCCGGTGTCCACCAGGTGCTCCAGGTACCGGCGGGCGGTGATCCGGGAGATCCCGGCCGCCTCGGCCGTCCCGCCCGCGGTCAGCCCCTCGGGGGCCGCCCGCAGCAGCGCGGCGACCCGTTCCAGGGTCGGCCCGCCGATCCCCTTGGGGAGTTCGGCCGGCCGGGGTGAGCGCAGGGCCGCCATGGCCCGGTCCACGTCGTCCTGGCCGACCGCCTCGCCCGCCGCCGTGTCGCGGAACTCCGCGTAGCGCAGGAGCCGTTCGCGCAGGGTGGGGAAGGCGAAGGGCTTCAGTACGTACTGCACCACCCCGAGCGAGACGCTCTCGCGGACGACCCCCAGGTCCCGCGCCGAGGTCACCACGATCACGTCGGCGGGGTGGCCCGCGGCCCGCAGGCCGCGCGCGAAGCGCAGCCCGTGGCCGTCGGGCAGGGTCAGGTCGAGCAGCAGCAGGTCGATCCGGGTCCGTTCCAGGACGCGGGTGGCCTCGGCGAGCGAGTGGACCGCCGCGACGGCGGTGAAGCCGGGCACCCGCCCGACGTACAGCGCGTGCGCGTCGGCGGCCACCGGGTCGTCCTCGACGACGAGGACCCGCACCTCGGGCGTGCTCATGCATCCACCTCCCTGCGCGCCGGCAGCCGTACGGTGAACCGCGCGCCACCGTCCGGCAGTTGGTCCGCGTCCGCGCTGCCGCCGTGCCGGTGCGCCACCTGCCGCACCAGCGCGAGGCCCAGACCCCGCCCCTCACCCTTGCCCGACCAGCCGCGCCGGAACACGTCGGCGCCCTCGGGAAGTCCGGGGCCGTTGTCGGCGACGCTGAGCAGCAGGCCCTGCCCGTGGGGGCCGGCCGGGCCGTCGGGGCGGACGGTGACGGAGATCCGGCCGCCGGGTACGCCGGTGAGGGCGTCGACGGCGTTGTCGACGAGGTTCCCGAGGACGGTGACGAGGTCCCGGGCGGACGGGCCGCCGGGCCCGGCGTCGATGGCTTCGCTGTCCGGGGTGACGACCAGCTCGACCCCCCGTTCGTGGGCCTGCGCGGCCTTGCCGAGCAGCAGGGCGACGAGCACGGGCTCGCCGACGGCGGCGATCACCTCGTCGGTCAGGGCCTGTGCGAGGGAGAGTTCGGCGGTGGCGAAGTCCACCGCTTCCCGGCTGCGGCCGAGTTCGATGAGGGAGACCACGGTGTGCAGCCGGTTGGCCGCCTCGTGGGCCTGCGCGCGCAGCGCCCGGGTGAATCCGCGCTCCTGGTCCAGTTCCCCGGTCAGCGAGAGCAGTTCGGTGTGGTCGCGCAGGGTGATGACGGTGCCCCGGCGGCCGCCGCCGGCGACGGGCGCGCTGTTGAGCACGAGCACCCGGTCCGCGGTCAGATGGACCTCGTCCACCCGGGGCTGGTCGGAGAGCAGTGCCCCGGTGAGGGGGGCGGGCAGCCCGAGGTCGGCGACTCCGGTCCCCTTGATCTTCCCGCACAGGCCGAGGAGTTCGCGGCCCGCGTCGTTGACGAGGGTGATCCGGCGCCGGCCGTCGAGCATGAGCAGGCCTTCGCGGACCCCGTGCAGGGCCGCCTGGTGGTAGTCGTACATCCGGCTCAGCTCGGACGCGTTCATCCCGTGGGTGTGGCGGCGCAGCCGGGCGTTGATGACGTAGGTGCCGGCCCCGCCGAGTGCGAGGGCCCCGCCGGCCACCCAGGCGACGGCGGAGAGCCGTTCGGCGAGGCGGGCGCTGACCGCGCGGACGGTGATGCCGGCGGAGACCATGCCGATGACCCGGCCGTCGCCGGTGATCGGGGTGACCACCCGGATGGAGGGGCCGAGGGTGCCGGTGTAGGTCTCGCTGAAGGTCTCGCCCCGCAGCGCGGGGGCGGTGTTGCCGAGGAAGGGTTCGCCGATGCGCATCGGGTCGGGGTGGGTCCAGCGCCGCCCGTCCGGAGCCATGATCGTCACGAAGTCCACGCCCGCCTCGACGCGGACCCGCTCCGCGTAGGGCTGCAGGGCCGCGGTGGGCCCGCCGGGGCCGCCGGCCCCGCGCCCGGTTTCCCGTAGGGCCTCCTGCGCCGCTTCCCGCACCGACGGGGAGGCGGCGACCGCGCGGGCCACCGCCCCGGTCTGGCGCCGGGCGGCCTCCTCCGCCTGGTCGCGGGCGGCCGCGTAGGCGAAGACGGCGCAACCGGCGACGACCACGGCGACCAGCACCACGTGCATGGCGAAGAGCTGACCTGCGAGGCTGCGCGGCGGCCGGGGGAAGCGGAACATGGCGATCAGTGTGCACCGGGGTGTGAACTCTATGAACGCAAGGGTGACCGGTGTCACAGCGGCGGGCCATGGTCTCTCCGGACGCCTTCGCCATCGGGGAGGCGAGGGCACTACCGGGAGGCATCGTGGCCGCCAGGCGCGACAAGACGCATTATCTGTACATCGCGGTGATCGGCGCGGTGCTGCTCGGCATCGCCGTCGGGTTCGCCGCGCCCGGCGTGGCCGTGGAGCTCAAACCGCTGGGCACCGGCTTCGTCAACCTCATCAAGATGATGATCTCGCCGGTCATCTTCTGCACGATCGTGCTGGGCATCGGCTCGGTGCGCAAGGCCGCCAAGGTCGGCGCGGTGGGCGGGCTGGCGCTCGGCTACTTCATGGTGATGTCCACGGTGGCGCTGGCCATCGGGCTGCTGGTCGGCAACCTGCTGGAGCCGGGCAGCGGGCTGCACCTGACCGAGGCGACCCGGCACGCGGGCGAGGCGCAGGCCAAGGCGGGCGGCGCGGAGACGACGCCCGAGTTCCTGCTGGGGATCATCCCGACCACGCTGGTGTCCGCCTTCACCGGGGGCGAGGTGCTGCAGACGCTGCTGGTGGCGCTGTTGTGCGGGTTCGCGCTCCAGGCCATGGGCGCGGCGGGCGAGCCGGTGCTGCGCGGGATCGGGCACGTGCAGAAGCTGGTGTTCCGGGTCCTCGCGATGATCATGTGGGTGGCGCCGGTGGGCGCGTTCGGCGCGATCGCGGCGGTGGTCGGGGCGACCGGACTGGACGCGCTGAAGTCGCTCGCGGTCATCATGATCGGCTTCTACACCACCTGCCTGCTCTTCGTCTTCGTGGTCCTCGGCACGCTGCTGAGGCTGTGCACGGGGATCAGCGTCTTCGCCCTGCTGCGCTACCTGGGCCGGGAGTTCCTGCTGATCCTGTCCACCTCCTCCTCCGAGTCGGCGCTGCCCCGGCTGATCGCGAAGATGGAACACGTGGGCGTCTCCCGGCCGGTGGTCGGCATCACGGTCCCCACCGGCTACTCCTTCAACCTGGACGGGACCGCGATCTATCTGACGATGTCCTCGCTCTTCGTCGCGGAGGCGATGGGCCAGCCCCTCGCACTGGGCGAGCAGATCTCCCTGCTGCTGTTCATGATCGTGGCCTCGAAGGGCGCGGCCGGGGTCACCGGCGCGGGTCTGGCCACCCTCGCCGGAGGACTCCAGTCGCACCGGCCCGAACTCGTCGACGGCGTCGGCCTGATCGTGGGCATCGACCGCTTCATGAGCGAGGCGAGGGCGCTGACGAACTTCGCGGGCAACGCGATCGCGACCGTGCTGATCGGCACCTGGACGAAGGAGTTCGACCGGGTCCGGGCCACCGAAGTCCTCGCGGGACGGCTCCCGTTCGACGAGAGCACGCTCACCGACGACGGGCACGAGCAGGCCGCCGCCGTACCCGCCCAGCCGGGCGGCATCAAGGACGGCGTACCCGTCTGACGGGAACGCCCCACGGACCGGCCGGGCAGGGCTCGCCCCCACGGTGCCCAGCCCGGCCGGTCCCGACACCTCGTGCGGGAGTCTTTTTTCAGCCAAGATCAGATGAACCGTCTAGCTGTAAAAGGTACTTCCATATCGGGGCACGCTTCTGACATCTTGCGTCCACCACTTGTTTCGTACGGACCGGTAGGTGCCACCCGCACCGCAGGACCGTCTTCGGAGGACGCATTGATACCCCACATATCCAGCCGACCTCGACGCACCCTCGTACTGGCGGCCGCCCTGGGCGCCACCCTGGTCTTCGGGGCACCGGCCGCGCTCGCCGGCACGGCGCCCGTCTCCCCGGCCGGCATCCCCGGCACCTCCGCACCCGCCAAGGCCCAGGCCCAGGCGCCGACTTCCCAGAGTGCGACCTGGGCTGCCGGCACCCGCGCCTACGTGGTGATCACCGCCGCCGGTGACAGCTCCGCGGTCCGTTCCGCCGTCACGGCGAACGGCGGCACGGTCTTCTCGTACTACGACCAGATCGGCGTGATCGTCGCCCACTCGACCTCCTCGACCTTCGCCGCCACCATGCGCGGGGTCAGCGGGGTCCAGAAGGTCGGCGCGACGCGCACCTCGGACGTACCGGCCGACGCCTACAACCCGGCGCTGCCCGCCAATCCGTCCCAGTCGACGACTCCCACGGGCGAGCCCGCGCGCGCCGACATGACCCAGATCAAGGCCGACCAGGCCTGGGCCGTGAACCCCGGCTCGCCCTCCGTCAAGGTCGGCATCCTGGACACCGGCGTCGACGACCAGCACCAGGACCTGGCACCGAACTTCAACGCCGCCGACTCCGCCTCCTGCGCCTACGGCAAGGCGGACACCCGGGTCGGCGCCTGGCGCGACGTGGGCACCCACGGCACGCACGTCGCGGGCTCCGTCGCCGCCGCCAAGAACGGCAAGGGCGTCGTCGGCGTGGCCCCGGGCGTGAAGATCTCCTCGGTCCGCGTGGCCGAGCCGGGCACCTCGCTCTTCTTCCCCGAGAACACCATCTGCGCCTTCGTGTGGTCCGGCGACCACGGGTTCAAGGTCACCAACAACAGCTATTACACGGACCCGTGGCAGTTCAACTGCCCGGACAACATCGACCAGGCCGCGATCATCGAGGGCGTCAAGCGCGCCCAGGAGTACGCGGAGAGCAAGGGCTCGCTCCAGGTCGCCGCGGCGGGCAACGAGAACTACGACCTCGCCAACAAGACCACGGACTCGGCGAGCCCCAACGACTCGACGCCGACCACCCGGACCATCACCAACGCCTGCCTCGACATCCCGACCGAGCTGCCGGGCGTGGTCACGGTCGCGGCCAACGGCACCGGTGTCACCAAGGCCTCGTTCTCCAACTTCGGCCAGGGCGTCATCGACGTCGCGGCGCCGGGCAGCAACGTCTACTCGACCGTGCCGGGCGGCTCGTACAGCTCCATGAGCGGTACCTCGATGGCATCCCCGCACGTCGCGGGCGTCGCGGCGCTCATCGCCAGCGCCAACCCGACCTTCACCCCGGCGCAGATCCGCACCGCGCTGGCCACGCAGGCCAACGACGTCGCCTGCCCGTCGGACAGCCGCTGCAAGGGGACCACGGCCAACAACGGGTTCTTCGGCGAGGGCCAGGTCGACGCGCTGAAGGCGGTCGGCGGCTCGACCCCGCCGCCCACCGGCAAGTACTTCGAGAACCTCACCGATGTCGCGATCCCCGACAACACGACCGTGAACAGCGCCATCACCGTCAGCGGGGTGACCGGCAACGCGCCGACCACCCTCAAGGTGGGCGTGGACATCAAGCACACCTACATCGGCGACCTCAAGGTCGACCTCGTCGCTCCTGACGGTTCGGTCTACGTGCTGAGCAACCGGACCGGCGGCACCACGGACAACATCATCCAGACGTTCACCGTCAACGCCTCCACCGAGGTGGCCAACGCTGTCTGGACGCTGCGCGTGAACGACAACGCCAACCAGGACACCGGCAAGATCGACGCCTGGAACCTGACCTTCTGATCCTCGGGCCTTCCGGCCTTCTGATCAGTGGCACCACGGGGGCCACCGGGGAGCGGTACGACCGCTCCCCGGTGGCCCCTTGCCGCTTACCTGGTCCGCAGTACGCAGTCCCCGCAGAGCCCGCCGCCCGGCACCTTGTAGTACAGGCAGCAGCTCCGGCGCACGAAGGCCACCCCGAGGCCGGGTTCGTGGACGAAGGTGCCGGTCCCGCCGAGCGGGCCGCCGTCGGCCAGCAGCCCGGCGGCCAGCAGCGCCGCAGCCTCGCCCGGCACCCGGTCCGTGAGCACCCGGACGGCACCGACGAGCCCGGAGGCGGCGTTGCCGCGCAGCACCAGCGGCGAGACACCGAACCGCTCGCGCAGCGCCGTGTCGAGCACCGCGAGGTTGCCGAGCACGGTGTCCGCGAGGGCCCGCCCCGGGGTTTCCCCGGGGAGGCCCGCGGGGAGTTCGGCGGGCTCGGGCAGCCACAGCTCCAGCGAGCCCGCGCCGGGCAGCCGCCAGCACAGGCCGCCGGGTGCGAGGTCCGGGACCCGCCCGGAGAGCACGGCGCAGCCGAGCCCGAGCGACCAGAGCCGCGAGGCGATCCCGAACTGTGCGGTCGAGGCCGCCACCCGCCCGGGTCCGCTCCCGATCCGCCGGCCGACCTCCGCCACGTAGGCCCCGAGTTGCTCCCCGTACAGCGCGTCGAGCGGCCGGAAGCCGGGCCCGGGCGGCTCCTTCCCGTACGCCACGGTGAAGAAGGGGCCGACGGAGCGCAGTTGCCGCAGTACGCCGTCCACGTCAGGCTCCGTAGCCGTCGTCGGGCAGGCTCGGGTCCGGCTCCGGACAGGCGCCGTGGCTGAGTCCGTACGTACCCGCCTTCTCCATCGGCCAGTCCGCCGTGGCCGGATCCTCGCCGTCGGGCGCGACGAAGACGAAGTCGGCGACGATGCCGGGAGCCGGGTCGGTCAGGAGCGTGCGCTGGTCCGGCAGCGTCGGCGACCACTGCGTGCGCCAGGCGATTCCGGCGGCCGTGAGGGCGGCGGTGAACCGCGACTCGGTGACCGGCGAGGTGACGGTGTATCCCGGTTCGCGGCCGGTCCCCGGGATCTCCAGCCCGTCACGCCAGACGGGTACGAACATCCGGTCCAGCAGGCGGCACTGGCAGAAGACGATCTCCAGGCCGCCGTAGCAGAACCAGTGCGGCCAGCGGCGTTTGGCGTCGATCCGCCCCGACCACTCGGGCTCCCCCTTCGCCGCGATCAGATCGGGCAGCCGGGCACCGACGAAGAAGTCTCCGAACCGGCCGGTGGCGGCGAGGCGGGCCAGGTCGGCCGACAAGGGATCCATCCCTGCATGATCCCAGGCCGTCCCCGCGCGTCTCGCGCCGGGGAGTTGTGGGGTGCTCCGATGGCCGGCCCGCACGGGCCGTGGGGTCGGTGGCCGGTTGCCGGCTGTAGGGCCCCATCCTTGTCCAGCATGCCGACCTGGTGTTTTTGTATAGTTGAGCACGAGGTTTCTAGTTGGACAGCCTCATTGTTCAGCATTCTGCACCGGACTTTGGATCCTGAGGGTACGTCGTTTGGGGCATTGACAATGCACGCAGCACTGTTTGCGCCTCTTCGGCGAGAGCAGTCCCGACCTGGGTAAGGGTCAAGGTGCGGTTGCCGTTGCTGGTTCGTTTGAACAGTTCCTGCTTGGTGGATCGTTCCAGTACGTCGAGTTGGTTACTGAGGCTGGCGCGGTGAACCCCAATACCCCGAGCGGCCTTGGCGAGGTTTTGGTAACCAATTATCTCTAGAAACCGCTGGACCCTCCGTGTGGCCCCTTGTCCCGTGAAAGCGTCCCAGAGTAGCTGTGAGTAATCCTGAGGGCTTCCGCGACGGCCCAGTTCGTGGCCGACTGTGCCAACGGGACGTGGTGTGATGCCGTACTGAATAGCTTGGTCTCGTAGCGCACGGTCACTCATGCCGATCTCATTGGCCAGATCAGCGAACCCTCTATTCTTGATCTCGTACTCGGTCCTGATCCATTCGGGATCTGGACGGTGAGTTCTTGGGCGCCCAGGTCGCCTTCGAGGGATCCCCACGCTCTTGAGGATTCGGAGGATGAGGTCAGGACTGCAGCCAGCAATGTCTGCGATGGCTTGAGGGCTGAGACCCTGTTCGCAGTGGCTGCGCAGTTCAGCAGTACTCAGGGCATGAGTCCGCGGGATCTTGCTATTCCATCGAGAACGTTGATAGTCCTCGGGGGCAGGGTGACGAAGTGCGGCACATCGGATGTGCTCGCTACTTGTTCCGAGCGATCGTGCAATTTCTCCGACTGGCATCTTCCTTCGAATCTGCCGCCACATCTCCTCGAGGTCGATATCGTCCGGGTGCGGTCCTGGCCAGACCACGTCGGTCAACCACCCATCTGGGGGCTCCCAGATCACTGGCTCGTCGATGTCAGCTTGGGCCAAGAGCTGCTGCGCCTGTTGATGGATCTGGTTCATGAGTGGTGCTGGGAGCCGGAGTACGGAGGATTTGTAGCCAACTGTGGGAAGGGTAGCGAGGTTGACCGGCGCAGGAAGGTAGTGGGGATCAGTTCCGGTGAGGGTCTCGATGAGCAGGAATCGGAGAATCCGCTGCTGCTGAGGGTGAGGGTTTCTTCGGCCGATCTCGTCACAGGCTGTGTTCCATGTCGAGATGTCGAGTTCTGCTTGGGAGAATAGACGGCGGCGGCGTGCGTAGTCGATGGGGCTGCCGCACTCATCAAGCCGGAGAGACAGCTGTCCGATCGCCGAGAGTAGACCGTCGATCGCGCCGGCCTTCTGAACGGAGTTCGCAGCGTAGGACGGGTTGGTGACCGGTTGGGTGAGTTCGTGCCCGAGAGCAATATGTGCCTGGCGGTAGCCGTAGTCGCGGCTACCTGCGGCGAGGAGAAACGCGCTGAGCGCTGAGCGAAACCGCATTGGGTCGAAACTCCCGGGGGGAAGCAGGCGGAGTGCGAGTCCGCGCCAGAACAGCTGCGGAGTCATGCGGGATCGTGCTGTTCCCCGACCTTGGATCGGCTTCGATGGGGTCGCTGTTGCTGTCCGGTAGAGAAGCCGGTCTCGCGGCCCGAGCTGGGCATCCAGCTGCTTGAGTAGGGCGCCTTGCAAGGCTTTCGAAGATCCGCTCCAGAGTTTGAGTACGTTACCTGGGGCCGGCCCCGAGTTGCTTTTCGCTGTCTGCATCAGCCAACTGGCGATCTCGGGATCGGGTCTGTCCGGTCCTTGGACGAGGAGGAGCCGGGCGACGGTCAGACCGAAGGCCATGGCACGGGCATCGGCGGGCACCGACCTGCCACGGGATCGGCCCGCGAGTAGCTGCGCACCAGGTTGAAGGTCCAGTTCCCCCATGATCTCAGTGACTCGCTGGGGCCCTTCCGGAACGAGTTGGAGTGCTGTGATCGCGGCTCTCGCCGAGTCGTGGAGATCCCCGAGTGCCTGACGCGGCCCGGGGAGCGCGGCGGACGATGCGGCATGCTTCTCTTCGATCTCCGCGATCAGGTCAGTAACCTCGCGCTGTGCGGCCAGGATGGAGCTGTCTGGTTGCAGAGTGTGGATCGTCGCGTCGGCGAGTCGACCGAAGCAGGCTCGGGGATTGCGTTCGGTCCTGTCGGGCTGTGGGGCGGCTGCGAGGCATCGGCCGGGGACGGGACGGACGAGTTTGCCCCAGCGCAGGCGGGGCTGGCGCCCGCATTTGGGGCAGTGGTCGATCAGCAGGCAGTGGTGCTCGAGACAGGCGATTGACCAGGGCAGGCGCCATTCGAGTTTCCAGCGCCCGCCGTTGCTTTTCAGACAGGCCGGGCAGTAGCGCGAGGGCTGCGTCTGGAAGATCCATCCTGAAAGGTCCAGGGCACCGGTTGCCGCATCCACGGTGAGCAGAGAGCCGATGTAGCGGGTCAGCGTCCTTCCGGCCAGCTGGCTGGTCGGGATGCCGGTAACCCGGGCCAGTGCTGAGAATTCCTGAGGGTGCAGCTCTGCGAGCCACGGCTTGCGGGCAAACAGCGACCGTCGGGCTCCGGGTCCGGTGGCTTCCATCCCGGCGAGACCGAGGATGTCAGCTGGATAGACCTGGAGCCGGTGGGCGTAGGCGTCCAGCCAACTGTCGAGTGCTTCCTCAGGTAGCGGCAGGACTCGGATGGGGATCGTGTCCAGAGTCCGGCTCATGTGGATGTCCGCGGAGGCTGCTCTCGCCGGGACTGTTGGCGGCCCGGTCGGCTGGAGAGCCGGCCGCTTGCGAAGGCACTGACCATGTCCAGCCGTGCCTTCTCCGCTGCGGCATCGTTCTCGACCCGGTTGAGGACATCGATGGTCAATTGCTCATCGCCGTCCTTGATACTGAACTTGATTGGGTGATGTCGGGTTGATCGTGGTCAGTCGTCCATGATCAGACCGGTTCCTGCGAGGCATCCGTCGACGAGGTGTGGTCGGTACTGGATCTGCTTGAGGCTTCGCTTCACGGCTT